>JALWSU010000224.1 GCA_026993485.1 Thiotrichaceae bacterium
GGCAAGCTTGGCAATGATTGAAGGTACTTATGCAATTGCTATGATTAGTCCTTTAATGCCAAAGCGTTTATTTGCAGCACGGCGTGGTAGTCCATTAATTGTAGGTATTGGAGTTGGTGAATATTTTCTAGCTTCTGACGTGGCGGCTTTGATTTCTGTCACTCAGCGGGTGATTTTCTTAGAAGATGGTGATATTGTTGAGCTTGAACGCAATGCTATGACTATCACTGATATGGATGGTAATCGCGTTGAGCGTCTTGAGCATGTTAGCAAGTTACAAGCTGATGCGGTTGAACGCGGCGAATATCGTCATTATATGCACAAGGAAATTTTTGAGCAGCCTCAAGCTATTATAGATACACTAGAGGGGCGTATTCATAATGGAAGGGTGCTAGAAGCGGCTTTTGGACCGAATGCTGGAAAATTATTTTCCAAAATTGAAGCCGTACATATTATTGCTTGTGGCACCAGCTATCATGCTGGTATGGTAGCTCGCTATTGGATTGAAAGTTTGGCGAAATTACCTTGTACTGTTGAAATAGCCAGTGAGTTCCGCTATCGAAACCCCTTGCCTAATCCAAAAGCCTTAGTTGTTACTTTATCTCAATCTGGTGAAACCGCTGATACTTTGGCAGCTTTGGAGGAAACTAAACATTTAGGATTTGGCCCCAGTCTGGCAATTTGCAATGTACCAGAAAGTTCATTAGTGCGAGCCTCTGATTTGGTTTTAATGACACATGCTGGCCCTGAAATCGGAGTAGCTTCAACTAAGGCTTTTACAACTCAATTGCTGTCTCTATTAATGCTAACAGTGGTATTAGCACGCCGCCGAGGTATGAGTGCAGAAGTTGAAACTCAGATTGTTACAGCAATGCAATCCCTACCGAAACAAATTGAAACAGTGCTGACTCTTAACGATAGCATTGAAAAATTAGCGGAACAATTTGCAGATAAGCATAATGCTTTATTTTTAGGTAGAGGCATACATTATCCAATTGCAATGGAAGGTGCGTTAAAATTAAAAGAAATTTCCTATATTCATGCGGAAGCATATCCTGCGGGAGAGTTAAAACATGGCCCTTTAGCCTTAGTTGATGCTGAAATGCCTGTGATTGCGGTAGCACCAAATGATGATTTGCAAGAAAAATTAAAATCGAATTTGCAAGAAGTTCATGCCAGAGGCGGACAATTGTTTGTTTTTGCAAATAAGATTTCTACTATGCAAGATTTTGATTATATTCACGTGATTGAAATTGGCAAAGTGGATGAAATCATTTCACCCATTGTTTATACGATTCCTTTGCAATTATTGTCTTATCATGTAGCTTTGATTAAAGGTACTGATGTTGATCAACCAAGAAATTTGGCGAAATCGGTTACAGTGGAATAATGAAAAACCCTGACAAACCCGAATCAAAATCTTAATTACTCTTGGGAACTATAAAGAATAACTACACGGATTGTATGTAAAAATGGATAAGAAATAAGGATAAGGAATAATGACAACTTTAACCGAAATCATAACTGGTAATTTGACTCAGTATGAAATTGAATATCGCATCCATGCTACTCGCCGTATGTTTCAAAGAAATATTAACAATGAAGAAGTTGAACTAATTCTCGAAAATGGACAAGTAATTGAACGCTATGATAATGATTATCCATTACCTAGTGTATTATTGAATAGTCAGACTAAAAATGGTCGATTTTTGCATGTTGTTGTAGGGATTAATCTTGATGAAAATAAACTTATTATCATAACGACTTACGAACCTAATCCTCTCTTGTGGACCAAAAATTTTTCTAGGAGATTGTAACAATGAAATGTGCAATTTGCCGAAATGGCACAACACAAAATGGTTATACCAGCATTGTGTTAGAACGAGATGAAACTACTTTGGTTTTTAAACAAATTCCAGCTCAAATTTGTGATAATTGCGGAGAAGAATATATTTCATCAGCTGTAAATAAGACATTACTTGAGCGTGCTAATAAAGAAGTAGATAGAGGTATTTTACTTGAAATGATTAAATTTACGCCATTACAAGCTTATAATTCTCAATATGTGTAATTATTCTGTTTTCTGGTATTAAAACTGGTGCGTATTTTTACTTTAATATTGGGTTTTGCTTTATTACTTGCGGTTTACAACCAAAGCCCGCAACAGCCTGTAGCGACACGCCATGCCCGAAAATCCGTCGCCCATCTCGTAGAGACTACAATTGTTACTAGGCAATCTTTAAGCACTAGGGCGGTTTACACTGGTACTTTACGGGCGCGTCGCATCGCTAGGATATTCACTGAAGAACGAGGGCGTATTATTCGTTTACCTTATTATGAAGGCGATGCCGTGAGAAAAAATGCGCTACTTGTGCAATTAGATGATGCTCTATTACGCGCAAAATTAGATAAAGCTATTGCTAGTCATAAATACGCCCGTATTAATGCTCAACGCTATAAAAAATTAGCTAAGCAAAAAATAGCCTCTGCTGATGAACTTTCACGCGCCTTAATGGAACAAGAAATTGCTCGCGCAGAGGAACAAATTTTGCGAACACAATTAAGTTATACCAAAATTAAAGCCCCTTTTGCTGGTATTATTACTAAGCGTTTTGCCGAACCTGGCGATATACTTAGTGCTAATACTCAGGTTTTAACACTTATTGATCCTAGTTCCTTAGTTATAGATGTAGAATTATCAGAACTATTGTTATCAAAACTCAAATTGAAATATCCAGTTTCAGTCAGCATTGATGCACTTGGAACCAAAACATTTCAAGGCAAAATTTCACGCATTTATCCTAGCATTGAACCTAATAAGCGTTTAGGTAAAATTGAAGTAACTTTGCAACCATTACCGAAAAAAGCGCGAGAAGGGCAATTTTGTCGTATAACTATAAAGCGCAAAATCTCTCCGAAATTGACGCTACCTTATAGTGCGATACGTCGTGATAATCAGGGAGAATATGTTTTTATTGTCGATAAAAATAATAAAGCACGACGACAAACTATATACATTGGACAACGTTTTGCTGATAAAGTGGCAATCTTAAAAGGATTAACAAATGGACAAGAAGTTGTTATTAAAGGTTTTTTAGGATTACATGAGGGGAAGCTGTTACAAAAAAAGGGGGCAAATTAAGGTATATATAGTATTTCCGAAGTAAGCGTAGCTAAACCTCCGAGGTTTGAAAACCTCGGAGGTCTTTGAAACTCCAACAGAAATTAAACCTGCCAGGTTTTTAAAACCTGGCAGGTTTGGCTTAACTTAATGGCAGTGACACTGGAGCGTGGGAACGAGAGTAGGTGTAAATTCCCCCTCCCAGCGGGAGGGGGAAATCCTTATTTTGGGCAAAATCTTTATCTAATTTTTCTTAACAGCAATCCATATTCATAATTAACTGAATGAACTGGTTTTGCGATTGGAACGCGAATACGCACCTGATAGCCTGAACCTGGAGCTATGCTCATATTTTCTCCTTTTTTATTTTGCAGTTCTTCTAAAATAAAGCTATATTTTTCTTTAGGCGTAAATAGTTCTAATTCGTCTCCAAGGCGAAAATGATTTTTAACCTCTATATCTAAAAGCCCCGTGCTGTCATTATAATCCAATACTTCTCCAACAAATTGTTGGCGTTGATTGCTAGAATTTCCAGTTTGATAGTTTTGATAATCTTCTGGTACATGGCGACGAAAAAAGCCTTCTGTATAGCCTCGATTAGCTAATTTGTCTAGTTCTTCCATTAAAGCTTTATTAAATGATTGCCCTGCTGCGCTATCATCAATCGCTTGACGGTAAACTTGTGTAGCGCGTGCTACATAGTAATGAGATTTAGTGCGGCCTTCAATTTTGAGGGAATCGATCCCTATTGCCATTAAATGTTCTACATGTTGAACGGCGCGTAAATCTTTTGAGTTCAAAATATAAGTGCCATTCTCATCTTCAAAAATGGGCATAGATTCACCTGGCCGTTTTGCTTCTTCTAATACATAGTCATTACTCGAAAGTACTTTATAATTCCATCGGCAGGCATTGGTACAGCTACCTTGATTGGCATCGCGGTGATTCATATATCCAGAGAGTAAACATCGTCCTGAATGGGCAATACATAATGCCCCATGTATGAAAACCTCAAGTTCCATATCTGGACATTCTTGACGAATTTCGGCGATTTCCTCTAATGACAGTTCACGAGATAGAATAATGCGACTTAAGCCGACAGTTTTCCAAAATTTCACGCTAGCAGAATTCATCGTATTTGCTTGTACAGAAAGATGAATCGGCATATCTGGCCAAGATTCTCGCACAATCATTATTAATCCCGGATCTGCCATAATTAGCGCATCAGGCTGCATTTTTATAATAGGAGCCATATCAGCAACAAAAGTCTTAAGCTTGACATTGTGAGGTAAAAGATTACAAGCTAGATAAAATTTTTTACCTAAAGCATGAGCCTCTTCAATACCTTGTGCTAACTGTTCAATTTTATTAAAATCATTATTACGCACTCTTAAACTATAACGGGGTTGCCCAGCATAAACGGCATCAGCACCATAGGCAAAAGCATAACGCAGATTTTTTAAAGTGCCTGCTGGAGAAAGTAATTCGGTTTTTTTCATCGTTAAAAATGTGATTCTGTTAGAATAATTAAAAAACGGATTATAAATAAAAAATATTTCCTCAAAAAATCATGCCAATCCTTGAAATCCTTTAAAATCAAGGTTCAGACAATAATAACTACCAATTAGTAACTAATATGAATCTGTTTATACAACAATTAATTGATGATTTAAAAGAATTTTCCTCTGAATTGCTTTTGCCAGGTTTACAGGCAACGCAGCAAATATCTACTGATATGAGTACTGTAGCCAGTACTACGGCTTTATTAAAATCAATTGAATTTTTAACTGGATTAATTCCTCAACTTGTAGCCGAATTGCAAGCAACAGATACTACTCATAAAGTTATGTTGCATTATAGCAACTTACCGAAATATGCTAGTTTTTCTCGCCGTGCCAATGATTATCAAATGGATGTTGCCAAGCGTCTCTTACCAACTCGTTGGCTAAGCATTTTCCCGATTGCTGAACTTGATACTCGTCCATTGCGCTGGCTAGTGCATTTACTTAACTTACAACAATCAGCTTTAGAAAAAGTTAGTACACGCACCATCAAATATATTGATGATTCTTTGCTAATACAACATGGTGAATCAAATTATGCACAAAATGATCGTGCGACATTATTAGATATGCGATCACATTTAAACGAGGCACAAGCGAAACTAGAACATGCTCGCATTAGTTTACAGCGTAAGTTAGGAGTGAAATTGGTACCATCATCAAATTTGCCCCATCCTTATCCACGTTCTTCAGCTTGGCTGCGTTTAAGGCGTTTTGCTCAACAATTGATACAACCAAAGGAATTTTTGCCTAGTTTTTTACATAATCTCCTACATGGGCAAGTTGAAATAGCTGACACACCCTATTTATATCAACGTTGGTGCGGAATTAAATTGTTAAATTCTTTTGAATCATTTGGTTGGGTGTGTAATAACGATCCTACAGGTGCATTGTTTCTCGGAGGAAAAGTATCTTTATATAAAGCTGATGTTGAACTAAGTATTTGGATAGAGCCGCGATTATCACGACATAAAAGCCACCCAAGTGGATTTATTTGTAAAGAAGTAACAGAAACACATCCAGACTATTTGATTGTTACCCTGGCCCTTATGGCATAGATG
>JALWSU010000225.1 GCA_026993485.1 Thiotrichaceae bacterium
GCTAACAAGGCAACCCACATGAAAACCAACTCAATCAGCCACTTGTGCTACAGTCGCTACCGCTCCATTTTAGCACAAGCGTCTGCTTGAGTTGTTTTCATGTGGTTGGAGCGTTAGCGATGAGCAGGAGTTTATTTATTGGCTTTTTTAAATTCCCTGCTTTTTCAAAAATGCGAGCATGAGATTGGTGTAAATTCAAAGTCACTTGGAGCTTGAAAGCTGTTAAATCTTTGCGAGTTCAGGGCTTTGATTTAGTGGCAAATCTATGTTTTGTGCAGCCTGATGGCTGTTAGGTATTGGGTAAACCTATCGTTAGAGGTACTCAATAGTTAATTATTTCTAAGTAGTGAAACCGGAGTATTGGTGCAAGTCCAAGCGGTTCGTGCAGCTTGATAGCTGTTAATTTTATGGTAGCTCATATAGGTGCGAGTTCAAGGTTTTGTATAGCCTGATGGCTGTTAGGTATTGGGTAAAGCAATCGTTAAAGGTGCTCAATAGTTAATTATTTCTAAATAGTGAAACCGTAGTATTGGTGCAAGTCCAAGCGGTTCGTGCAGCCTGATGGCTGTTAGTTATTGGGTAAAGCAATTGTTAAAGGCACTCAATAGTTAATTATTTTTAAATAGTGAAACCGTAGTATTGGTGCAAGCCCAAGCGGTTCGTGCAGCTTGATAGCTGTTAAATCTGTAGTAAAGTTACGTTTTGATTGGTGGTAAATCACTAGTTATCGGAACTAAAGCTGTGAAATTTTGTAAAACCAAAGCAGTTTTGAATAAAAATCACTTGATTAACAGTGCATTAATCAACTAGAGTGATAGCAACTGTATTTGTTAGCGATTAAGGGTATTTACACTCAAAGGAGCAAGCGTTTTCTTTAGAGGGTAAATGTATCTTTGTAGAATTTAGGTGAGTTGGTAAAAACACTTACAACTGTAGAGCTTCGCTAACAAGTTAACACACTTGAAAGCTAACTCCAGCCGCCACTTGTGCTAAACTCCCTACGGTCGATTTTAGCACAAGCGTCGTCTTCCGTTGTTTCCAAGTGGTTAAGGCGTTAGCGAGTGACAATATCAAATATCACTTACTTAAATAATTGGCTATGTGTCCCGATTCTAACCAATTTAATAAAATCATTTTCTACTTGATAAATTACCAATAAGTCACCACTTACATGAAATTCTCGAAAATCATCCCATTCACCTTTTAGTGAATGATCTTTAGCTTCTGCTGGTAATTCTTCTGATTGAGACAACAAAGATAAATATTGCACAAAACAAGTAAAGTGCTTATCTGACATTCGTAGTTTTTTACTATCTTTTAAAAAGGACTTTGTTTGAGAAAGAATCATTTTTTTAAGTTATTCTCTAATTCGGCTAAAGTGATTCTTTCTAGTTTTTCGCCCTCTCTTGCTTCCTTCATTGCTGCCACTGTTTCAGTATTCGGAATTTTAAGTTGAAATGGTATTCCTCTATTCATCTTGATCTGTTCAAAGAACATTGTAATAGCTTGGGTTGTTGTTATACCAAGCTGAGCAAGTATTTGTTCTACATCACCTTTAAGCTCAGGTTTAACCCTTGCATTAATAATTGCAGTTTTCATTAGATTTCACCAATTTGTATTCCAATTGAAATACAAATATATCAATATTGAGCAATGAGGTCAAAGCAATAAAAGTTTCAACTAAGCATTTGTAGAAAGCGAAAAAATTAAGATCATTGGCAATTCAATAAAAAATGGAGCTTGATAGCTACCAATTTTGTGGTAGTTCAAGGCTTTAAATTGGTAGTAAATCAACATTATTTGGAGCTGAAGCTGTAAAATCTCACAAAACCGAAACAATGTTGAATAAAAAAGCACTTGATTAACGGTGCATTAATCAATTAAAGTGAATCTCATTGTATTTATTGTGATTAATGAGTTTGCAATTGGTTAAGGGGCAAACTAGCGTTGCCTTTAGTGGTTGTAAATACATTATCGTAAAATTTAAGTGAAGTGAAAAAACACTTAGAAATCAAATGTTTCGCTAACAAGGCAACCCACATGAAAACCAACTCAAGCCACCTCATGTGCTACAGTCGCTACGCTCCATTTTAGCACATGAGTTGTCTTGAGTTGTTTTCATGTGGTTGGGGCGTTATGCCAAAAAATAGAAACAACGGAAGGAATAAAATGAGTATGTTACCGTTATTTGAAAATACTAAAATAAATGTTGTCCAAAATAATAATTTTGTGGATGATTTTGATGTGTTAGTGGCATGTGAAGATACATTAAGGTTCTTACAAACAATACCTGATGAAACAGTTGAGTTAGTTGTCAGTTCTCCACCTTATAATATCGGAAAATCCTATGAAAATAGAACAGTTTTTAAGGAATATCTCGGTTTTCAAAAACAAGTTATAGAAGAATGCTATCGGGTGTTGAAAAGTAATGGTAGCTTTTGTTGGCAAGTTGGCAACTATATAGAGAAAGGGGAAGTATACCCCTTGGATATTTATTACTATGATATTTTCAAATTTGATTTATCCATGTATTTAAGGAATCGTATAATTTGGCATTTTGGTCATGGATTGCATGCTAAGAAAAGATTTTCCGGAAGGTATGAAACGATTTTATGGTTTACAAAGTCTGATAAGTACATTTTTAACCTTGATTCAGTTAGAGTTCCATCAAAATATCCTGGGAAAAGGCATTATAAGGGAAACAAAAAAGGTCAACCTTCATGTAATCCAAAGGGAAAAAATCCTTCGGATATTTGGGAAATTGTTACTAACGATTTTGATACATGTCTTTGGGATATCCCTAATGTCAAATCTAACCATCCTGAAAAAACCATCCATCCATGTCAATACCCTATTGAGTTAATAGAGAGACTTGTATTGGCACTAACCAACGAACAAGGGATTGTTTTAGACCCATTTATGGGGGTTGGGTCAACGTTACTCGCAGCCCTCATGCATAAAAGAAAAGGCATTGGCGTTGATAAAGAACAAGAATATGTAGACATAACCTTGGAACGTATTGAAGCCTTCCAGAATGGTACTCTCAAAAAAAGACCATTGGGAAAGCCTGTTTATAAACCGACAGGCAAAGAAAAAGTTTCTCAAGTTCCTTCAGAATGGAAGCAAACAAAAATTGGAGAATTGTCATGATTATCGCTGCTGAGTATTCTTTTAATAGAGGGAAAGAGGTTATAGAAGAAAAATTCCCAAATCTCTTTAATGAAATAATTACGGTTATCAATTCTGCTGATGCAACAGTATGTAGAACTAAGGCAAGCAAAGAAATAACAATGCCAGGGAAAATGCTTTACAGTCCAGTTGAACTGAACAATCAATTCAAAAAATATTTTCATCCCCTCGGCTGGAGTAATTATAAAGTAAAATGTGATTACTCGAACGACTACTATAAAAATGGTTATCAACCCAAGTCAATTGGACGAACACCTTATAGAGATATGGATTTTGTGAAAGATAAGGTTGGCATTGAAGTGCAATTCGGTAAATATGCGTTCATGGTTTACAATGTTTGTGCAAAGATGACTATTTTTAAGAAATTAGCAGGTATTGAAGTTGGTGTTGAAATTGTGCCAGTTAAGGATTTGGCAGATCAAATGTCAACAGGAGTTAGTTATTTTGAACAGTTTATTTGGGACCTAAAACAAAGAGGAGTTTCTGATATTGATTTACCAGTTTTAATACTTGGAATTGCACCATAATGGCATAACAATACGCTGCACTGGACGCCAATTCCGCTGTGCTTCATTGGTGCCAGTGAGCTTGGTCGTTAGGTTCTAAATAATTTAGTTAATACTAAGTGCTTAGGTGGAAGTTATCGCATATTCAACACTGTAAAGATTAGCTAAGAACCTGTGTGTTGCGAATATCGTAATTTTAGCAATGTATGAAAACTTTAGTTTTTTCACTTAGGCTTGATATTAAGATCAAGTCAGTTAATTTTAGGGCACGGGAAAATTAAACATAGATACTTATTTAATAAATATATTTGGTAAATGTAATGAAATATTCTTTAACAGAGCTACTCATGTCTTTAGGTGGAATGTCTACAATAATTATTACAGTATTAAGCCTGATAGGAAAAATATTTATTGAAAAATTAAAAAATGATTTTCAAAATGAAATTTCAAGAATTAAACAATATAATGATATTAGCAAAGAGACATATCAAAAATTGAGTGATGCTTTACAAGTATATTTTATTATAACTAAAGAGCATTTAGAGTATGATTATCATCCATCTGGTCAATCAAATGAATATGATGAAGCGTTTAAAGATTTATCATGCAAGATTAAGGAATTAATAATGTGTAATCAAATTATTATTTCGGATGAACTTGTGGAAAATTATAAAAAAATATATTCAGCTCAATCTGAATATTTTTACAAGCATAATATTATGTCAAAGTTTCCTGAACAGACTGATCCCGATGATTATAGAGCAATGATTTCAGAACTTAGAACTAATACAGAAAGTCTTATGAAGGAGCTAATTATTGTAGTAGAAAATGATATTTCAAAATTAAGGGGGTATTTATCTGGTTATTAATCAGATATGTTTGTAATGCTGATATAAAATATTAAAAACAAATGATTTTTAGAAAAATAAAAAATCACTAACGTAAAAATCAAATCAGGTTGTCGATGTTTATAATACTTCATTAATCCTTACATTTGATATAGTATAAAGTTTATTATGTCTTAATTTGTTGCTAAGAGAGAAGCCAACAATAGGAAAAACACACAAAGAGGAAATAATGAGAACTATAGTTATTTATATGATTTTACTTATTGGAGTTATCTTTTTGTTAACTAGTTGCTATCTACTATTTGTGGTATCAAAGGATATGTCAGTCGGTAGAGGGATTATGTTTTTTTTATTTTCTTTTCCAGTGAGTATTCTTTTTTTATATTTTCCATACAAAGAATTGTATCTTAAAAAATTCTCTGGTACTGGGGCTATAATTGTTGGAAATATATTCTTAGCTACTATGTTATCTAATTTGTATACTTTTAGTAAATCAATTCATATGACGATGCCAGAAGCTTTTGATTTTATTATGTCACTTCCAGCATCACCTGAGCAAATATTACAACAATTATTTTTACCATTTTGTGGTGTGTTACTTATATATTTAGGAAATAGTGGGAATAAATTAAAAACAAATGAAAAATTATCAAATGTTTAATTTATGTATTTGTCAAGTCCCATGTGATAGTAGATATATAACGATATTCAGACAAATATATATCTATATTAAATAATATAGGGTAGGTTTATGATAAGAAATAATGGGTTGAAATTCTTTTCAAAACAGAAGGAAATACATTTGGTAAAAGATCGCCTTGAATTTCCAAAAAAATGGATTTTTTCTTACTATAACTAAATATAGAAATAAGGTAATGTATAATGATGAATTGTACGAAACTGAAGAAAAATTGAATGAATCACTTAATCTGGATGTGTCTGTAAATGAATGATATTAGTAGAACAAAAAAACCTAACGAGTCAAACCACACTCGACCCTTACTCAAGCCGATTTTTGTGCTATGCTATCGCTTATAGCACAAAAATCGGCTTGAGTAAGGGTCGAGTGTTTGAGGCGTTGTACAAATACGCTATCGCGTAAGTCGTTGCTAACCTGAAAGCCTATACCATTTTCATAGGACTGTGCGTGTGTCAGAAAAACAATTACGATTATCCGAAATGCCTATACCAAGAGGCTCT
>JALWSU010000226.1 GCA_026993485.1 Thiotrichaceae bacterium
AGTTTCCATATCTCGCTTGCAATTATCATTAGGCATATCAATAATCTGTACACAATGGGCATGTAGATTATCTCTACCAGAACGTCCAGCCTCTTGATACCATGCTTCTAATCCTCCTGCCATTGATGTATGCACAACAAAACGAACACTACCTTTATCAATGCCCATACCAAAACCTTTGGTAGAAATTAGTAAGTCTAGTTCCCCTCGTTTAAAGGCTTTTTGATTTTCTTTTATTAATGATTCCCAGTTTTTAGGTTTTATAGGCTCTTCAAAATAGCTGTTACAACTAAGACAAAATTTTTCTCCAGTTTTTGGTTGAGCCTCAAATACATCATTAAAATCATCAACTTCCTTGAATTGTTGCTGAAATTGTTTCGCATTTACATAATATGGTGAATGACATTCTGGGCAAAGTGTAGGCGATTTAGAGGAAAAACCTCTGATTCTACCATTACCAAAATCGTTTTCGTTTAAGGAATGATTATTTTCTAATAATGCTTGTGTTTCTTGTAAATAATGTGCAATACCATCTTTAATACTGTGTTGTCCATGTGGATCCGCATAAATACAAAATACTAAACCCACGTTATCATTATTTAATACTTCACCAAGATTTGGTTTTTTTAAAGCAGTATGTAGTTCATGCTTAATAACTGTTTGATAAGCTTTTGCCTTTTCTTCATAGCTATTCACCTTAATGACTTGATAACTGAGATTGCCTCTATCAAAATTTTGGGCGGAGACAACATTTTCTTCACCTAATCCCAGAATATTCATCATATCCTTTTTTACAACACTGCCTGCTGTTGCTGTCAAAGCAATTAATCTTAAATTGGGACTAGATTTTTTTATATAATCCATAAAATCAGGAATACCCAAATAAGAAGGTCTAAAATCATGCCCCCATTCAGAAACACAATGGGCTTCATCAATAACTAGAAAATTGATAGGAATGCTTTCAAGAATATTATCAAGCTCAGTCCTAAAATTCTTAATCCGTAATCGTTCTGGTGCGATATACAACAACTTAACATAGCCTAATTTTATATCTATATAAATAGCTTGTCTTTCAGGTTCAGAAACATCTGAATTGATAAAAGCGGTGGAATAAATACCAAAATTCATTTTGAGAGATAAATCTTGATCACGCATTAATGAACGCAACGGACTGATAATAATAGTTAAACCTGGTTTGAGTAACGCTGGTAACCAAAAACAAAATGATTTACCACTACCCGTTGGTAATAATCCTAAAACATCACTACCATTAAATATTTTTTTAAAAATCGGAGCTTGTTCAAGTTTAACTGCTTCATAACCAAAAATACTGGTAGCAAAATAATGCAATTGTTCCGCTATTTCTTCCTCAGAGGCTTTGTTTTGATCACAAAAAGGAATCTTCTCTATTTTCAGAACTGGTAAATTTCTTGAATTACTTAATAAGAACTGCTTATCAAGTTTCACAACACCCGATTTAGGGAAATAACTAGCATCATCATTGTATAGCTTAATTTTAGGATGGATTTCAGGTAAATCTTGAGAGGTAGTTGCTGTAGTAAAAATAGATATTTCAGGAAAATCAAAACTAACTGCAAAGATTTTTATAATATTTTCAAAATAGTAATACAAATTAGAAAGTGCCAAAGCGGATAATGGGAAATCAAATGCCAGATTGTCTATGATATAAACAATCTCAGCCTTTGGCTGAGTTTGCACTCGTTCAACAAAATAATCTTGAATCGCATAAAAAAGATTAACTAACTCACAGGTATCAAAATGATTATTGGTGTTAAATATTAGTTGATTACTACCACGATGTTGCTCTAGGAAATAACATAACTGTTCATCTTCATTAAAGATATTGTAAATATCGTTAATGGTTTTTTCAGTATTTTGCATTATATCCTGATAAGAATACCGATAAACTCTCCAACCAGCTTTAATCAAAAAATTCTGTCTTGCCAAAAAATTATCAAGTGCATTAGGTGCTTGAAATTTAGCAAAACCATCAATTTCTATGACATAATTTTGACTGCCCTGAATCGCAAAATCCGCATAAAAATAGCCAATTTTTTTTTGCGGTTCAAATTGGTATAAGCCCTCTAATGTGAAAATGGATGATAATATTTTTTTTACAAATTCAATTTCTAAAAAATTATTCGCATTCTTAGCATTTTTCCAATTATCAAAATAATGATGTTGCTCAAAAAAGCTTTGGTATTTTTTCTTTATGCCAGGTGCAGATTTACGGGAAGGACAAAACTTAGATAACAAGATTTCTGCTTCTAAAACTTCGTCCAAACCTAATTGTTTCTGAAAAAAATCCCTATATTCTGACGGAATAAAAGCCAGTTTATTTTGTATAAACCCGGTTAAATCATGATTTTTTTTGTATTGACACAATTCTTGGTCAATGCGGTAAACACCACGTGCAATGGAAGGTAGAAACTGTCTTATCATGTTTGATTTTGTATAGTTGGAGTCCAAAGCTTTAGCTTTAGCTACGCTTACTTCGTTTGGCAGGTCGCCCAAACGAAGTAAGCGAAGCTAAAGCTATAGCGTTACCCGATTTAGTTAAGTACAAACCTGCCAGGTTTTTAAAACCTGGCAGGTTGGTACGCTGTATTTTATACAAACGGGTAGTGCTATAAAGCTTTGGACTCCAACTTTAAAATTTAAATATTTATTTTGTAACTGATGTTACGCAGTCTCGTTCCCACGCTCTAGCGTCACTGCCATTTAAGTTAAGACAAACCTGCCAGGTTTTTAAAACCTGGCAGGTTTTTTGCCGTTAGAATTTCAAAGACCTCCGAGGTTTTGAAAACCTCGTAGGTCTGATTTTAAGGCTTAACTTAATAGCAGTGACGCTGGAGCGTGGGAACGAGACTGCGTAACATAAGTTTGTAACTAGATAAAATACAATTTGTCAAGCAGAAAAAACTTGATCATCGAGTTTTAAGCTTCAGACAATTTTCCCCCGAATAAATTCAATCACCTTATCCATAGGCACTGATTGTGCTTTGTCATCAGTTCGCCCTTTATACTCAATCTCGCCGTTATCTAATCCACGTTCTCCTACCACTAAGCGATGAGGTATGCCTATTAGTTCAGCGTTTGCAAACATTACTCCGGGGCGTTCTCGGCGATCATCTAGTAATACTTCTATGCCTGCGGTTTGTAGTTGTTTGTATAAGCCTTCGGTAGCATCGCGTAATCGTTGCGATTTGTGCATATTCATCGGCAATAGGGCGACGCTAAAGGGGGCTATGGCTTGGGGCCAAATTATGCCATGTTTATCATGGTTTTGTTCAATGGCGGCGGCTACTAGGCGGGATACGCCAATTCCATAGCAGCCCATTGTTAAAATTGTCGCTTTGCCTTGTTCGTCTAGTACTGTAGCTTGCATGGCTTTGCTGTATTTTTGCCCTAATTGGAATATATGCCCGACTTCTATGCCACGCGCTATGTTTAAAATGCCGTTGCCATCGGGGCTAGGATCGCCGATTTCGACGTTACGCAAATCAACGATTTCACCTTCCGGGCAATCTCGTCCCCAATTTACACCTGTTAGGTGGTATCCATCTTTATTAGCTCCGCAGATAAAATCGGCTAAATGGGCGGCGCTGTGGTCGACTAAAATTGGTAAATTCAAATTTACTGGCCCAATTGAGCCAACGTCGCAGCCGATGGTTTGGCGAATTTCTGCGGGTTCAGCAAAAGTTAGGGGGCTGGCTACTTGGGGAAATTTTGCCGCTTTGATCGCATTCAGGCTATGATCGCCGCGTAATACTAATGCGACTAATCCACCTTCCTCGCCTTTCACTAGCAGCGTTTTTACGCATTGTGTGGGTTTGACGTTTAAAAATTTGCTGAGTTCTTCTATAGTATGTTGATTTGGTGTTTCGACCATTTTCATGGTTTCAGTCGCTTTAGGGCGTGTACCTTTGGGCGGCAAGGCGGCTGCCATTTCGACATTGGCGGCATAATCACCTGTTGTACTATAGGCAATAGCGTCTTCTCCTGAATCTGCTAAAACGTGAAATTCATGCGAGCCACTACCACCAATATTGCCCGTATCGGCTAATACTGGACGAAAATTTAAACCTAAACGTTTGAAAATATTAGAGTATGTATTAAACATCACATCGTAGGTTTCTTGTAGTGAGGCTTGATCTAAATGAAAGGAGTAGGCATCTTTCATTAAAAATTCTCGCGCTCGCATTACGCCAAAGCGGGGACGGATTTCGTCGCGGAATTTAGTTTGAATTTGGTAAAAATTTGCAGGTAGTTGTTTATAACTGCGAATTTCGTTGCGGATTAGGTTAGTAATAATTTCCTCATGAGTTGGCCCAAAGCAAAATTCTCGATTATGCCGATCTTTTAAACGCAATAATTCGGGACCGTATTGATCCCAACGTCCTGATTCTTGCCAGAGTTCGGCTGGTTGTATGGCTGGCATTAGTAGCTCTTGTGCGCCTGATTTGTCCATTTCTTCACGGACAATAGTTTCGATTTTGCGTAAAACGCGCAATCCTAGTGGTAGCCAAGTGTATAAACCAGCGGAGAGTTTGCGTATCATGCCAGCGCGTAGCATGAGTTGGTGACTAATAACCTCAGCAGTTGCTGGTGTTTCTTTGAGTGTTGGGAGTAAAAAACGGCTAAGACGCATGATTTTATTCTCTTGGTTTGTTGTGTGTAAATAATTAGATTGATTTGGTATTATAAAATAGTAATTTTACAACATTTGTCTGAACTGTGATTGATTTGATTAAATGATTAACTCTGATTTTGATAATCATAGCCTATCATTTCAATCACAAAAATCACAGTTCAGACATTAAGTTAATAAGGAGAAAAACAGATGGGTCAAACAATAACGCTTGATTTGCCAGATCAATTTTATGAACCAATAAAACGTATTGCACAAACTATGGCTCAACCTATAGAGTCTGTATTATTGAAATTTATTCAAACTTCTTTACCATCTCTGGATGGTTTACCCGCAGAGCAAATTGCTCAATTAACTAAATTAGAAACATGGGACAATAATGCGCTTAAACAATTATTGTTAAAAACCGTACCAAAAGAACAACAGCAAGAGTTAGAATCATTACTTCAGAAAAATAAATTTAATAGCCTTAGTAATCAAGAACAAAAACGACTAGCGATTTTGCAAGATGCCGTCAATCAAATCATGTTACAAAAAGCCAGAGCTGCTGTTTTGCTACGGTTTCGCGGGCAACGCTTGCCAACACTGGCGGAATTACGTCAATTGACTATGGTAAGCGAATGAGTACAACTTCAAAGCTATAGTGATTAAAAAAACATCTTGTCTAAGGAAAATATTAACTAAAAATGACAGCCACAAATCCCTTTAGTAATAGTCGCGTCGATACGCCTTTTCAAAATCATAGTGATTTAAAAGAAATTTTCTCTGAGGAGTTTGAAAGATTAAAGTCTGTAATCACAGATATTAAGAATGATACAGAAAATCATCAAAGTCAGGGAGCCATTGTTATTGGTGAACCGGGTACGGGTAAAACCCATTTGATGATGAGATTGGCAAAAGATCGCTTAGAACATAATCGCTTGTTATTTATTCGGCAGCCAAATAATCTCAATTCGGTTTTGTTCCATATTTATAGCCGAGTTTTAGAATCTTTTGTCGAAAAAGTGCCAAATAGTCCTTATTCGC
>JALWSU010000227.1 GCA_026993485.1 Thiotrichaceae bacterium
CCAGTGTCCTGCTGGTTGGTTATAAACTATTAAGCCTTCTGATTGTTCTTCAATTAATAAAAAGCGTTGATTGGATTCAATCACAGCGGCAACGGTAATATGAGGTGTCCAGTCCATTTTGTTTGATTTATTTAAGGTTATGAAATATTTTGCTATAGCGTTACCCGATTTAGTTAAGTACAAACCTGACAGGTTTTAAAAACCTGTCAGGTTGGTACGCTGTATTTTATACAAACGGGTAGTGCTATATAAACCTCAGAGGTTTCCAAAACCTCTGAGGTTTTCAAAGCCTAACATTTGTTGTTATTCTATAGTATTTTTATGGTTTATTGTAGTTCCAGTCTTGAGTAATCATAACTAATTATTATAAAACAAGTAGTTATAGATAAAACCATATAAACTTAAAGTATATGAATTATATATAAATCATTTAGTTATCAATGAGTTACTTGGGTGATAGTTAAGAATAACAGATTGTTATCCATTTATTATTTTGATAAACTTTCTTTGTTTTATTCACTATCATTTATTTAGATAATGATAATATGCTAACCTTTATGCGCGAATTTTATGTAGGAGAAATAAACGCATGGCGCAAACTATAGAAGAAACCTATAACTATAAGGTCATTAGGCAATTTGCGATTATGACCATTGTTTGGGGTGTGGTTGGTATGGCGGTGGGTGTTTATATTGCTGCTGAACTGACTTGGCCTTGGCTCAATAATATTATTGATGTCCCTTATTTTACTTTTAGTCGTTTACGGCCTTTACATACTAATGCCGTGATTTTTGCCTTTGGCGGCTCGGCTTTATTTGCAACATCTTATTATGTTGTGCAACGTACCTGTAATGTGCGGTTGATTTCAGATAAATTAGCCGCTTTTACATTTTGGGGTTGGCAGTTAGTCATTGTTTTAGCTGCGATTACTTTGCCATTGGGCATTACCCAAAGTAAAGAGTATGCTGAATTAGAATGGCCGATTGATATTCTAATTGCTGTGGTATGGATAGTTTATGCTATTGTTTTCTTTGGTACTATTGCTAAGCGTAGGGTTAAACATATTTATGTAGCCAACTGGTTTTATGGTGCTTTTATCATTACCATTGCAATGTTACATATTTTTAATAACTTGGCTGTACCTGTCTCTATGTGGAAATCTTATTCTGCTTATGCAGGGGTACAAGATGCGATGGTGCAATGGTGGTATGGACATAATGCTGTTGGTTTCTTTTTAACTGCGGGCTTTTTGGGCATGATGTATTATTTTGTGCCTAAGCAAGCTGAACGTCCAGTTTATTCTTATCGTTTATCCATTGTCCACTTTTGGGCTTTGATTTTTACCTATATTTGGGCTGGCCCTCATCATTTGCATTATACTGCTTTACCTGATTGGACCCAAAGCTTAGGTATGGCTATGTCCTTAATTTTATTAGCACCTTCTTGGGGTGGTATGATTAACGGCATCATGACTTTATCAGGTGCATGGGAGAAACTCCGTAGTGATCCGATTTTGCGTTTCTTGATTGTATCGGTTTCCTTTTATGGTATGTCTACCTTTGAAGGTCCGATGATGGCGATTAAGACAGTTAATGCTTTGTCACATTATACTGATTGGACAATTGGACATGTGCATTCAGGTGCGCTCGGTTGGGTAGCATTGATTTCAATGGGTAGTTTGTATTATTTGATTCCACGTGTATTTGGACGTAAATTATACAGCCTCAAGTTAGTTGAACTGCATTTCTGGACTGCAACAATTGGTATTGTGCTTTATATCTGTGCTATGTGGGTTTCTGGAATTACGCAAGGGTTAATGTGGCGTGCGGTTAATCCTGATGGGACTTTAACTTATAGTTTTGTTGAATCCGTACAAGCTATGCACCCTTATTATCTAACTCGTTGGTTAGGTGGAATGTTCTTCCTCTTTGGTATGTTGGTTATGGCTTATAACATTTTTAAAACCGTGACTAGTACCAATGAAATGGAAATTAATGATCGAATTCCTACTGTCGCAGCACACTAAGGAGATATAAATGGCAACTGGACATGAAAAAGTTGAAACTAATATAGGTTTAATGATTATTCTCATTACGCTTGTAGTTAGTATTGGTGGGTTAGTGCAAATTGTGCCGCTGTTTTTTATGCACTCAACGACGCAACCTGTAGAAGGTTTAAAACCCTATCCGGCACTGCAATTGGCTGGACGCGATGTGTATGTGCGTGAAGGCTGCTATCTATGCCATTCTCAAATGATTCGCCCTTTTAGAGCTGAAACTGAACGTTATGGCCACTATTCGGTAGCTGGCGAATATGTTTATGATCGCCCATTTCAATGGGGTTCAAAACGCACTGGACCAGATTTACAGCGTGTTGGTGGGCGTTATAGTGATGCTTGGCACTATGCCCATTTGATGAATCCTCGTGATGTGGTACCAGAATCAGTAATGCCTGGCTATCCTTTCCTTGCTGATAACAAGATTGATGGTAAAGAAGTGCAACATAAGATGCAAGTGCTAAAAGATTGGTTTGGGCATCCATATACTGATGAAGAAATTGCCAACGCAGCCAAAGCGGTAGAAGGTAAAACTGAAATGGATGCTGTAATTGCCTATTTACAACATTTAGGCACTGCTCTGAAAAATGTGAGGTAGTTGTGAATATTTTCGCACTTTTTCAGTCAATTTGGACGATTCTCGTCATGGTCATTTTTTTAGGTATCATAGCTTGGGCTTATAGCAACAAACGCAAACAATCATTTGATGCTACAGCTCAATCAGTGATTGATGACGATGATTCGGTAAAAGCAAAGGAGAAATAAATAATATGTTTGAGAGTGGTGTTTTTACTAGTCAATTTTGGAACTGGTTTATCATTATCCCAACTATAGGTGGCATTTTGGGGTGTTTTGCCCTGATTTTTTGGTTAGGTAGAGATCGTCCTGATCCAGATAAGAAAGTTGAAACAATGGGTCATGTTTGGGATGGTGACTTAGCAGAATATAATAATCCATTACCTCGGTGGTGGTTAAATCTGTTTTTTATTACCTTATTTACTGCAATTATTTACTTGATACTTTATCCCGGATTAGGCTCATATACTGGCTTGTTGGGTTGGAGTGAAGTAAAGCAATACCAACAAGAAATGGATGCTGCTGAAACGCGCTATGGACCTATTTATGCTAAGTACAGCCAAGAACCTATTGCTGCACTAGCGAAAAATCCAGAAGCGGTTCAATTGGGACACCGTTTATACATGACTTATTGTACAATTTGTCATGGTTCCGATGCCAAAGGTATGAAGGGATTTCCTAACTTGCACGATGATGATTGGCTTTGGGGGGGTAAACCTGAAAGAATCGAGGAAACCATTAAAAATGGACGACAGGCAAATATGCCGTCTGCCAAACAAAATGGACTTCAAGGAGAAGAAGAAATTAATAATGTCATGAACTATGTGCGGAGTTTAAGTGGTCTTAAACATGATCAAGCTGCGGCGGCTAAAGGGGAAAAAACCTTTAAAAGAGTCTGTTTTGCTTGTCATGGTATGACTGGTACAGGTAATAAAATGTTAGGTGCGCCTAACTTAACTGATAAAACTTGGCTTTATGGTGGTTCACCAAGAATTCTTAAGGAAACCATTACAAATGGCCGTCAAGGTAAAATGCCTGCCCACGGTGAATTTTTAGGTGATGCTAAAGTTCACTTGTTAGCTACTTATATTTATAGTTTGTCGCATAATAAGTAAGTATATATCATAACGTAGGGGCAATCCCTTGTGGTTGCCCTTCCCTTTTGTTGGGCAACCGGATTGCCCCTACATATCAAATTATGAAACCTTCAAACACCCAAACCAACGAAGAATCACAAAGCCTTTACGCCAAAAGCAAAAAAATTCATCCTCGTATAGTATTTGGATTTTTTAGCCGCTTAAAAGCACTCAGTGGTGTAATATTATTAGGCTTATATTATATAGTCCCTTGGTTACAATGGGATAATCACCAAGCAATTTTATTCGATTTACCTGCAAGAAAATTTTATATTTTGGGAATTACTTTTTGGCCTCAAGATTTTATTTTTCTTACTTTTTTGTTAATTGTAGCAGGATTAACCCTATTTTTCTTTACCACCTTAGCTGGACGCTTATGGTGTGGTTTTGCCTGTCCTCAAACAATTTGGACTGATGCCTTTTTATGGATGGAACGTCTGGTTGAAGGAGATAGGCCAAAACAAATTAAGCTTGACAAAGCCCCAATGTCTTTCCGCAAATTTCGGATTAAAGCGACTAAACATATCTTATGGATAATTTTTTCCTTATTCACAGGGTTTACTTTTGTCGGCTATTTTACTCCGATTCGTGAACTCAGCGAAGCAGTAATGACATTTAACCTTAGCGAAGCGGAAACGTTTTGGTTATTCTTCTATGCCTTTGCCACTTATGGCAATGCTGGTTGGATGCGGGAACAAGTTTGTATTTATATGTGTCCCTATGCACGCTTCCAAAGTGCCATGTTTGACAAAGACACTATGATTATCGCTTATGATAAAAAACGCGGAGAACCAAGAGGCTCACGTAAAAGAAATAATAAAGAATATAAAAATAGTGGCTTAGGTGATTGTATTGATTGCACAATGTGCGTACAAGTCTGTCCAACAGGTATTGATATTCGTGATGGCTTACAATATCAATGTATTAGCTGCTCTGCTTGTGTTGATGTCTGCGATAGCATTATGGACAAAATGGGTTATCCCAGAGGTTTAGTTCGTTATACCACTGAAAATCGGTTGAATGGTAAAACCACCCATATTTTAAGACCCCGTATTTTCGTCTATGCTGGTATTTTATTAGCAATGTTCATTACTATTGGTTATACCATTGGCACACGCACACTTGTGGAACTGGATGTTATTCGAGATCGCAATAGTTTATTTATAGAAACAGATGATGGTTTAATTGAAAATGTTTATAGCTTACGCATTATCAATATAGATAATAATCCTCATATTTATGAAATTACAGCTAGTGGCATTAAAGGATTACAATTGATAAAAGATAAGGAACTTCAAATCGGTGCTGGCGAAGTCATGACAGTACCAGTACGTTTAGCAGTAGATTATGAGAATTTAAGCCAACGCAGTACACCTGTAACATTTACATTGACAGCGAAGAATAATCCAGAACTTACAGTAACAGAAGAAGCCCGCTTTTTGGGGCCTCGTCGGTAACTTGACTTCTAGTCTGTCTGACTTAAAGAAAAGCTCTAAGGCAGATCAAGTCAAATAACTACAGGGATGTTATATAAGCAGGGATAAAGTCAAAAGCAAAAAGCAACGATTTTTACTTATCCTTGTTTATATAACATCCTTGTAGTTAATTAAAGCTTTTAACTTTCGAGGTGATTAAGTTAGACAGACTTCTAGCTAAAAGAAAATTTTCTCGTTCTCAATTGGTATGGTGGAAGCGGAACGAGAAAAATTAAGTTCCCAAGAGGGTTAGGAGAGATAAAATGAAGTTATTAAATAAAATGCTTGGTTCTAAGTATAATGAAAAAATTCCCTACACCTACCAAGCCATAATTAATATTATTGAAGATGACGAATCGCTACAGATTTCTTATTTTGCTGATAAGATTTGTGTGCTAACCAATTT
>JALWSU010000228.1 GCA_026993485.1 Thiotrichaceae bacterium
TTCATTAAGCCATACAATAAACCAGCACGAAAAGCATCCCCGCAACCTGTAGGGTCTTTAATAGCCGTGACTTTTGCAGCGGGAATCTTATAAACCTCTCCAGCACTATGAATTATTGCACCGTCACCACCTTTAGTGATAATCAAGGCTTTTACCTGTTCAGCCACTTGTTGTTCAGATAAGCCAGTTCGTTCTTGCATTAATTGCCATTCATAATCATTGACTGTAACCCAAGTAGCTTGCTCAATGAATTTTAATAAATCATCACCATTAAACATTGGCATCCCTTGCCCAGGATCAAATATAAATGGAATATCATTCTCCGCAAATTGTTTAGCATGTTCAATCATACCATCACGCCCATCAGGGGATATGATGCCAATTGTTGCGCCTTTAGCTTGAGATACTTGATTTTGATGAGAAAAATTCATAGCACCTGGATGAAAAGCCGTGATTTGGTTATCATCAACATCAGTAGTAATAAATGCTTGCGCGGTATAAGTATTATCTATAGTGGTAATGTGTGTGCGTGGAATACCACATTTATCCATCCATTCAGCATAAGGAGCAAAATCAGTTCCCACTGTTCCCATGGGCAAGGCTGAGCCACCTAAGAGATTAAGATTATAAGCAATATTGCCAGCACAACCACCAAATTCACGCCGCATCTCCGGTACGAGAAATGACACATTAAGAATATGGACTTTATCCGGCAAAATATGATTTTTAAATTTATCCTGAAATACCATAATGGTATCAAAGGCAAATGAGCCACAAATTAAAGCAGACATATTATTCTAAAATAAGGTTGGGGATATAAAAATAAATACGATAACACATAATATGGATTTGTAAATAACTTGACATTCTTTGTGACAATCGTATTATTGAAACTGTATGGGCATTATAATTTAATTAAATCAGGAGTTATTATGAAACTAAGATTTAGTATCGTATTTTTCACGATATTTTTGTTATTAAGCTGTAATGGAGAAGAGCAAACTCCTAAAACAACAACTGCGACGATACAAAAGCCTCAAGCTGATAAACAAACTGGCACTCAGTTGGAAACCAAACCAAATCAGACTGGCGAGTTACCACTAGAAGAAGTTATCAACAAGTCTGAAGAGGAATTTGTACCAGAGACAACCGATGAAGAGGAAGAACCTCCTGAAGAAGTTTCAAATGACGAATTAGAAACCTCACCCGAACAACTTGAGGAGGATTTTAAAGAAGAATCCCCTGAAATGCAAGAAGGTGATCCCGAAGGTGATGTTGAAGAAGAGGAATTTGAACAACAAGAATTTGCTAATCCTGAAGAAGAAGAAGAAGAACCTGAAACAGAGTTTGTTAATCCGGAAGAATAATTACTAAAATAACGCTATAATACCTTGTTTTTTAAGGTGTTATAGCCAATAAAAACCACGCTGAATAAATAAATGAGAATTCCTGCAAAACCACTAAACCAATATCCTTGGTATCTACGTCCTTTGTTTCGGGCGCAAGAAAGAAAGTATAAGCAAGTTTTAAAATCTGGATTACTTTGGGCTAGAATACCTCGCTTATTTATAGGAGTGGCATTACTTTATGGTGCTTTAGATAGAAAAAAATCGCCACTTGATCCAGTTCTGCGTTCTCTTGTAATTGTTAGAGTTTCACAAATTAACTGGTGTCATTTTTGTGTTGATCTCAACTCTTCGGTTTTATTAGAAAGGGAAGGTTCAATGGATAAAGCCATAGAACTTGAAAATTGGCAACAAAGTTCACTTTATAACGATAAAGAAAAAATTGCACTAGAATATGCTGAAGCTGTAACTTATTCGGATCGACAAGTAACGGATGAATTAATGACACGATTACGGGAGTTTTTTAATGATGACGCAATTATTGAACTAACTGGATTGATTGCCTTTCAAAACCTGTCGAGTAAATTTAATGCCGCTTTAGATGTCCCACCACAAGGATTTTGCCAAATACCTTCTAATAATACACAATAAAGTTTTCGGCTCTGAAATATTTTATGCGCCACTATGGTCTTTTTTTATTAGAGTCATTGTATGGATAAATTAAAAAAACGGCGGCGTCGCTTTGAAACAGTAGTCAACACTTATGCAAAAGATGCGTTCCGCTATGCTTTTTGGCTGTGCAAAGATCGTGACATAGCTGAGGATATAGTACAAGAAAGTTTTACGCGGGCTTGGAAATCTTTGGATCAACTTACTGATGATAAAGCAGCTAAAAGTTGGCTATTTACAATCGTGAGAAGAGAGAATGCTCGCCGGTTTGAACGCTCTAAACCTCCAATGGAAACATTAGAAACTAATGAAATAATAGCGAGCAAAGGCAATTATGATACTAGCATCGAAGCCTTTGTATTGCGTCAAGCACTCGCCCGATTAAATGAGGAGTATAGAGAACCCTTAATATTACAAGTTATTGGTGGATATAGTATGGAAGAAATCGCACAACAATTAGGATTGTCAAAGGGTGCGGTTATGACTCGTGTACATCGTGCCCGTCAAAAACTTCGTGATGCTTTAGGTGAACCAAAATGAATTGCCAAACATATCGTCAAAAATGTACACTTGAGCCAAAATTCCAAGAAAAAGAGTTTATATCTCATCAACAAGCCTGTTCTGATTGCGCGGCTTTTACAAAAGATATGATGCAGTTTGAACAAAGCTTGATTGAGGCTATAAATGTAGAAATCCCCGACGGTTTGACTCAGCGAATTTTGCAAGGCCAATTTAAGAAATCGTCCAATTTATTAGTAAAATTCAATGACTGGCTAAAAAGCATTTTCTACTTCCCACCAGTTTACGCTATTGCAGCAAGCCTATTTTTGCTAATAACGATGTTTAGCAACGGCTGGTGGCAAGCGAATGCTGATACTGTTTTTCTCAAACAAGAAATTATTAACTATATTGAAAATACTCCGCAGGCATTTCAAATAGATAAACAGAAACAAGTACCTGCCGCAGAATTGCACATGATGTTCCAAAAGATTGGAGCCAAAATGACGGGTGATATTGGCAAAGTTAGTTTTTGCAAAGTCTTGACTTTACATGGTTATCGCAGTGCATATATGGTTTTAAGTGGGACAAAAGGACCAATAAATGTCTTGTTGATTCGTAACAGTAAAATCTCACAGCCTCAAAATATAAATCATGTCAAATTTAAAGGCATTATACGAGCCACCAAATGGGGTAATATTGCTATTATTGGTGTTGGAAAAGAACCGTTGGAGCAAATTGCTAAACGTATAAATGAAAAACTGATTTGGCTATAGCAGTACATTCTATTTATGTATAGTTCACTTAAAGAAGTTCTGAATAGCTTTATCTGGGATAAACCGTTAGAATCTTTACCTTTATGGCGAGCGTGGATTGTACAGAATTTACGGATGATTTATGCCATTGTTAGAGATTTAGCACAAGGACAGCTAAATCTTGAAGCAATGAGCTTAGTTTATACCAGCTTACTATCACTAGTCCCATTATTAGCCGTAAGCTTTTCCGTACTAAAAGGATTTGGAATACATAACCAATTTGAGCCTTTACTACTTAATTTTCTCGAACCGCTCGGGACTCAAAGTGTTGAAATTACTGAAAGAATTATAGGTTTTGTAGAAAAGATAGAAGTAAAAGTACTAGGTGGCTTAGGATTTGTAGTTTTGATTTATACAGTTATCTCCCTAATCCATAAAATAGAAATGGTTTTAAACCGAATTTGGCACGTAGAACATCCACGCGCACTGCTGCAACGTTTCAGTGATTATTTTAGTGTGATCCTAATTGGTCCAGTGCTAGTATTTTCTGCTATTGGTAGCACTGCATCAGTTATGGAAACCATGTTTGTCAAAAAATTAGTTGCAATCAAAACCGTTGGTTTAGTAATCAATTCTACTGAACAACTGTTGCCATATTTTTTTATCATTGGTGCTTTTACCTTTGTTTATCTCTTTCTGCCAAATACACGAGTCCGCTTTCGTTCAGCATTCATTGGGGCAGTCGTCGCTGGGGTATTATGGCAAAGTATCGGTTGGATATTTGCGAGTTTTATCGTTTCCTCAAGCAAATATGCTGCGATATACTCTGGTTTCGCGATTCTCGTGCTCTTCATGTTATGGTTGTACTTAGCTTGGCTAATTCTGTTAATTGGCTCAAACATTGCGTTTTATCATCAATATCCTGAATATTTAAGTACGCGCGAGCAAGATTTGTCTATTAGTAACCGTCTGAAAGAACGATTTGCCTTACTATCTATGTATTTCATCACTCAACAGCATTTTTATGGTGGCGATTTTTGGACTGAAGAACGCCTAGCTATGCGATTATCTATTCCTAGTTACATTTTAAGAAAAGTACTGCGATTACTTGAAAAAAGAGGCTTATTGATTAGAGCTGGAGAAGACTTAAATATTTATCTACTAGCTCGTGCGCCAGAAACCATTTCGCTTAAGGAACTGTTAGATATTGTGCGTATGGCAGAAGAGGATCGCTATTTTAATTTAGAACAATTGCCATCCTCTGAGAATCGTGTTGAACAATTACTTGAAGAAATTGATACGACACTAACAGAAATCTTAAAGCAAGCTTCACTTAAGACTCTGGTTTGTGAAGATAATTCTGAGGGGGTTAAAATACTGGATTTTCCAAGCGAATTGGCACAATAAAAAGTTTACGAAAAGCGAAACAACGGGAATTAAAACCTTATGCCGAAGCTTAAACCTAGAACTATTATTCCTACTGACGAAGAGGATGCAGCTATCAATGCTGGAATTAAAGCCGATCCTGATACATATGAACTATCCGATGAAGCAAATCTGCATCCTATTGGCCGTCCAAAGGCGGAAGTCATCAAGGAACTCTCGTTCCCACGCTAGAGCGTTAATGCCATTAAGTTAAGCCAAACCTGACAGGTTTTGAAAACCTGTCAGGTTTTTTTTCCAATGGAGTTTCAAAGACCTCCGAGGTTTTCAAAACCTCGGAGGTCTGATTTTAAGGCTTAACTTAATGGCAGTGAACCACAAGGAAAATGGTCTCTAAATAATCCCTTATGGTTGCTCTTTCGCGCGTTTATTGAAAGCCTTTTTGACTTATTCTGGTCTCCTCTAAAGAATCATTCCTCATAAAGGTCATTTCATGAAGAAACATCAACTAATTTTATTAGCTATCATTGCTATTTTGATAACGCTATTTTTTGTCTTTGATTTGCAACAATACTTAAGCTTGGAAAATTTTCAAGCACAACGCGCTGATATTCTTAAATATTACGCTGCAAATCCTTGGCAAACTATATTAATTTTCTTTGCTATTTATATCATAGTAACAGGACTTTCCTTACCCGGCGCAACTATACTAACCTTAGCCGCTGGTGCGATTTTTGGACTCTTAAATGGAACTCTTATTGTTTCCTTTGCCAGCACAATAGGGGCAACATTAGCATTTTTAGTTTCCCGCTATTTATTCAAAGATTTTGTGCAACGAAGCTTTAAGCAGCAATTAAGACCGATTAATCGTGGTATTGAAACAGATGGTGCGTTTTATCTGTTTGCTTTGCGCTTAGTTCCCGCCTTTCCCTTTTTTGTAATTAATCTCGTTATGGCTTTAACGCCGATTAAGACTTGGACATT
>JALWSU010000229.1 GCA_026993485.1 Thiotrichaceae bacterium
TCACTCCAAACATAGAATCCAGTTTTCAAAATCTCAGAGGTTTTTTTTTGCCAAAATCTTTTATTATATCTTAAAAATATACAAATAACAGAAAACGGCTAATTTGCCGTTTGTAAGAAATGACTAGATTTTATGTCATAATACGTTTTCCATTTTTCTAACAGGCAAACAGGAATAAATAAATATTATGCTTAGAGTCGTAATTTCCACCGTTGGCACGAGTTTGCTGACTAATCAAATTAATCGTTCCAATCCTGATGAAAAGGATTGGTATTCCTTATTACGCGATGCTGCTAATCTGAATCAAAAGGATACTCCGCAACCAGTGCAAGATATTATTCAGCAATTGCGTCAACGTGCTAGTAATAAATTGGCGCAAAGTCATGTCAAAACGGTACGTGCTATTAGTGCTGAGTTAAACGGTTTATATGGTTTATATCAGAATAATTTGAAATTGGGTAAGCAGGATGTACATTTTTTGATTTCTACTGCTACTTATCAATGTAAAACGACAGCGGAAGTTATAAGTGAGTTTTTGCAAAAGCAAGGTTTGTCTTCGATTGAAATTCATACTCCGGCAGGATTATCTACTGCGAGTACCGAAGATTTTACTAGTGGTATTGATGAACTCATTTCTTGGTTGCGTGAAAATATTCCTGCCTATAAAGATAATGGCTTTAAGGTTTATTTTAATTTAGTCGGTGGCTTTAAAAGTTTGCAAGGCTATTTGAATACGATTGGAATGTTTTATGCCGATGAAATTTTGTATATTTTTGAGGGCAAAAATGCTGAATTAATCACTATTCCTCGTTTACCAATTGCTTTGAATTGTCAGGCAATTAAACCACATCGTGTCGAGTTTGCTCTTATGGATGCTGGCTTAACTATGTCTGCTAATAAGCAGATTTTAGAATCCTTAGTCTTGACTATTGATCAGGAAATGACTTTGTCAACTTGGGGTAAATTGGTTTGGGGTGAATGTAAAAAGTCGTTTTTGTCACAAGAACTTTTAGCTTTTCCAAGATTGGCTTTTGATGATTCATTTCGACATGATTACAACAAGATTACTCGCCCAGATGAAAAGTTAAAATTACAAGAAACTTTGGCAAAGGTTTCTTGTTTATTAGAACAACATTATGGAGACATAAAGTGTTTAAAGGAAGATGGTGGAATTCAGTATGGCAAGCTTAAAAATAAGGGGGGGATTGAACATTTTCGTGTTAGTCAAAGTTTGCGTGTTACCTGTGTTGTTAAAAACGGAGTGTTGCACTTGAGAAGATATGGGCAACATTCTGTTAATAATAATCCTTAATTTCGGAGAAAGGAGAATTTGATTATTATGTTTACTTTTTGGCATTGGTTACTTAAAAAGGCACGGAGTCATCCAATTTTAACTGGTTTGTCAATATTTATCATATTGATGCTTCTCACTTTATTAGTAGGTTATTTAGTTGTATTGTTTGAAGAGCCGCTGAGTGCTTATTTAGAATGGATTGAAAAATCCTCAAATGTAATTGGCTGGTTTGCTTTGATAGGTGCTTATGCATTGGCTTTACTCGCTTGGGCGCATCGTCAAGAAGCGGCGATTTCGTTTTATGGGGCTGGCGTTGAAGTTGATAAAATCAAGGGGGCTTTTGATGCTAGTTTAATTTTAACTAGTCGGCGTAGCCAAACTGAATGGCATTTGCGGCATATACGTCCTAAACGAGTTGAGTATGTTTGGACTCCTATGGTTGAGGAGAAAACCAAAGAGTTATTAAATTTGTATCCAAATATTGAGTGCCTAGAAAGTCACTGTCGAGGACTTAGTAATGAAGATGCCTATGATATTCGAGAGGTTAAACGGCATTGTATGAGCTTACTTTTAGGGATTTTAGATAAATATCCGAAACAAAAAGTATGTGTTGATTTAACTGCGGGTACAGCATTAATGACTTTAGCTGCTTTTCAGGCAGCAGAGGAATTGGGAATAACTTCTATCTATTTAGTTGGCAAAACCCATAGTAAAGCTGGTTATATTTTAGATGATGAGAAAGTTGATGATCCTAATGAGGCTAAAGTGGTGATTGTGTCGGATCATCGTGATTAGAAGTAAGTTATAGTATTTTAGATCAAGATTTTGGCCAAAAACCTCCGAGGTTTTTAAAACCTCGGAGGTTTTGTTACGCTTAAATCTTATATTTATGATCGGAGTGCAAGCTTACCTTACACTCTTTCTCGTAGTTCAATTTTATTGGTATTTTTTTTCTTTTTGATACTTTAGTGAGCGTGGTTATTAGTATGAAATTATGTTTTATGCTATACGTTTTCAATTTAATAATCAAGATAAGAATTGGTGGTTCTCAAATCTGATAATTTATATAGAAATTTTCTGAACTTATTTAGCTTAATTAAAGTAGCTGTTTTTCTGAAATTTAATTAAAAATTTTTTAGTATATCTTAAAAATATATAAAGATCAAAAAAACGGCGAATTTGCCGTTTTGCCAAAATGAGTCGAGTGTATGTAATAATGCGCGTGTAGGAAGTAATTTTGTTGGAGTTCTAATATATATAGTTAGGAGTTATTTTTTATTATGATTGCTGAAATCCGAGATTTGGCTTTGATTTATTTAAATCAAAAGTTTAATCGGGATGATGATAAGTTTTTTTCAATGAGTGAGTTGCGTAAGCTTTATGCTGCGGAATTATTACCTTTGTTAGTGGAAGATGCTGGTAAAGTTGCTCGTGTTTATATCTTGAGCCGAACTGCTAATCAATCTGTAGTTAAAATGCAAATGGTTGAGTTAAATAGTGAATTTGTTGATGCTATTCATGTGCCGTTTGTTAAACCTAGTGGTTCACAGTCGGCTGCTGTTGGTCCTGTTATTAAGCGTACTTTTAAGCCAAAAGTTGTTCCTCCTTTTGGGCCTGCTGCAAAAATTTTGGCTTCTACGTTGAAAGGTTTTCAAAAACAGGCTGAGACTAGTTCTCCTTGGCAAGCTTATTTTCAGGAGATTGTCGAGATTTTATTAGGTGCTAAGGTGTTGGAATTTAATGATAAGTCGTTTCCAATAGAGGTTTCGCTTTTAGAAACTGCGGTGGCTGTGATTGAGGAGAAAGAGACGGTTTTTTTAACTGTGCGAGATAGTCAAGGGTTGTTACCTGGGCAAAGGCAGGAGTATTTGGATTATCTTAAAAATGAATTGGCGAATATTAAATATGTGACTACTGCAACTCCAATTAAGGAAAATTGTAAGTGTCCATTGTGTGATGCTGAGAATGTTAGTGTTTATCCTAATGCGGTTAAAGGTGCTGGAATTAATATTGGTAATCCTGATCGTGCTGGGGCTTTTGCTGGTATGGATACTAAGAGGGCTTGGAGTAATTTTGCTTTGTGTTTGGATTGTGCTGATTTGTTGTATATTTTTAAAAATCATTTTTTACTTGAGTTTGTAGCTCCTGTGGCTGGGGAAAAGGCTTTGTTATTGCCGAGTTTGTTGGGTTCGAATTTGGATCGTTTGGAGTTTATTCAGGATTGGAGAAAATATTTAGTTCAGCTTAAGGAGAAGGGGAAACTTAAAAAGAATGTTGAGAGAAATTTGTTGGAGGATTTTTTTCAGGAGCAGGATGATGCACATTTGTTGTTACAAGTTATTTGGGCGAAGTTTGGGCAAAATTTTGAGGAGGTGAGTGGTTATATTACGGATGTTTTGCCGTCTCGATTACATTATTTGAGTGAAATTAATGCGAGATTTAATCGGTGGGAACATGCTTTATTTCCTAAATATGTGATGGATGATGCGGCTTTTGATTTGCATTTAAATTTTTTATTGCCTTTATTTAAACGTCCAGGTGGTAAAACTGCTAAAAAGGCTAATGCTAGTAAACAGTTGCGTGATTTGAAACAGGAGCTGGCGGGTAAAATTTATCATGGTGAGTTGTTAAATGGTAGGGTGCGTTTTTGGAATGAGATTATTATAACTGCTCGTTTTTATTTGGTTGATATTTTAAAGCGTGGTGATGCTTATGGTTTGTATTTGGAGGGTTTTAGTGATAGTAAGAAGGTGAAGTTTTGGACTTTGGCTGGTTGGATTCGTCATGTTGCGCGTTTGTGTTTTTATTTGGAGAAAACTGGAGTTTTATATATGAGTAAGAGTAGTAGGACTTTTGAGCCTAAGTTGAAGAGGTTGCAAGAGTTGTTTGCTGAGGGTGCTGGAATTAATTCTGATGAGAAGGCTTTTGCGTTTTTGGTGGGGGTTCTTTATGGTAAGTTGTTGCAGGTGCAGGCTAGTAAGGATGTTAATGTGATTTCTAGTACTTTGCCTTGGTTGAAGCGTTTGCAGTTGTCTGGTAAGGATTTACCTGAACTGTATGCGAAGATTTGTCATAAGTTTTTGATTTATGGTGCGATGAGTAAGGAAACTCAGGAGTTGATTCAAGAGACTGCTAGAGTTGGTAAAGTTGTTGGGGATGATGTTGAGCTTGGTGTTACTAAGACTGGTTATTTTTTGTTGTTGGGGCAGGCTTTGGCTGTTGATGTTTTACCTACAAAAAAATCTAAGGAGGATAGGTGATGAGTGAAGATATTTTGAAGTCTCGTCGTGAAATTTTATTTCTTTATGATATTCGTATGGGTAATCCTAATGGTGATCCTGATGAGAATCGTCCGCGTCAGTTACCTGATGGGCGTTTTTATGTTACTGATGTGAGGTTGAAACGCTTTGTGCGTGATTATTTGGCTAGTCAGGGGTATGAGATTTTAGTTAGTCATGTTGATGGTAAGACTACTAATTTGACTGGGCGTGTTGTTGATTATCTGACTAAGGTTAATCAGGATAAGGCTGATGGGGAGGAGTTGGTTAGGATTTTGTTAGATGCTTTTGTTGATGCTCGTTTGTTTGGTTCTTCTTTTGCGTTTAAGAAGGGTAAGCGTGATTTTAATCCTGTGCCTAAAACTTTGACTGGTTCTATGCAGTTTAATATGGGTGAGGTGTTAAATCGGGCTGAGGAGGTTCAAATTAATGGTACTACTACTTTTGGTAGTGATGAGGATAAGACTCAGGGTACTTTTACTGAGATTAATGTTTTACGTTATGGGTTGGTTGCTTTTAGTGGGATTGCGAATGAGCATAGTGCGGTGTTGTCTCGTATGAGTGAGTCGGATTATGAGTTGTTGTTAAGGGCGTTGTGGAATGGTGTTCGTTCGGCGGCTAATACTCGTTCTAAGGTTGGGCAGGTGCCTAGATTGTTGATTTCTCTTGAATATAAGGATGGTGAGGAGTTTCAATTTGGGAATTTGATGGATTATGTGGAGTTGTTTGCTGTTGATGGTAAGCCTGAAACGGCTTGGGCTTCTCCTTTTGATTATTTTTTGGATTTGTCTCGGTTAGTTGAGCGTTTGGAGGTTCAAAAGGGTAGAGTTGCTAGGGTGCGTTATGAGAGGTCGTTGGATATTCAGCTTAAATCTGGGATTCCTGAGAGTTGGGTGCCTTTGAAGTTTGATTTTTAGATTTTGGTTTTGGTTTTTTTGCGCTAGTGCATAAAGGGTTACCCGATTTGGTTAAGTACAAACCTGCCAGGTTTTTAAAACCTGGCAGGTTTAATCGCTGTATTTTATACAAAGGGTTACCCGA
>JALWSU010000230.1 GCA_026993485.1 Thiotrichaceae bacterium
GATTTTACTCGGTTTGATTTTGAAAGTGATAATGCGTGGAGCATGTTTTGACATTTCTTCACGAGGTTTAGAAATCGCTTTTGCCATTTCATTTAAAATATGCAAACGCCCTTCTTTTGCTTGTGTCAAGGCGGTTTCCATAATTTCTGGCGTAATGCCGTCAATTTTAATGTCCATTTGTAAGGCGGTGATGCCTTCAGTCGTTCCAGCAACTTTAAAGTCCATATCACCAAGATGATCTTCATCACCCATAATGTCAGTTAGGACAACAAATTTGTCAGCTTCTTTGATTAGCCCCATCGCAATTCCAGCAACTGGTGCTTTTGTCGGTACACCTGCATCCATTAAGGATAGACTAGAACCACAAACTGTAGCCATTGAACTGGAACCATTCGATTCGGTAATTTCTGAAACTATGCGTATAGAGTAGGGGAAATCGTCTGGCAAAATGGCTTGTATGCCACGCCGTGCTAAACGTCCATGACCGATTTCACGGCGTTTAGGTGTACCGACACGCCCAATTTCTCCAACACAATAGGGAGGAAAATTGTAATGAAGCATAAATGCGTCTTTATATTCCCCTTCTAAGGCATCAATAATTTGAGAATCACGTTCTGCGCCTAATGTTGTTACAACTAAAGCTTGCGTTTCGCCGCGTGTAAATAAGGCTGAACCATGTGTGCGTGGGAAAACGCCAGTACGAATAGTAATGGGACGCACGGTGCGAGTATCGCGTCCATCAATACGGTTTTCGCCGCTGGTGATACTGCCTCGCACAATTTTCTTTTCAAGTTTTTCTAGAACACTAAATACTTGATTTTCAGTCCATTCTTCAGTTTCAATACTAGACAATTTTTCGGCAACTTCTCTACAAATTCCAGTGACAGTTTCACGGCGAAGTAATTTGTCCTTAATCTGATAGCCTTCTCTGAGGCGTTGTTCAGCTAATTCAGCTACTTGTTGAGTCAATTTTTCATCAACAGGTTTTGGTTGCCAATCCCAAGGTGTTTTTGCCACTGTGGTACTTAGTTCTTGAATGGCATCAATAACGGTTTGCATTTGCTGATGCCCAAATAATACTGCACCTAACATGACTTCTTCAGAGAGAATATTGGCTTCAGATTCAACCATTAAAACAGCAGTTTTAGTGCCAGCAACGACTAAGTCTAAATCAGAATCAACTAATTGTTTGAAAGTGGGATTAAGTACATATTCCCCATTGATGTAAGCGACTCGTGCTGCTCCTAATGGACCATTAAAAGGTAAACCTGAAACTGCGAGTGCTGCACTTGCGCCGATTAAAGCGGGAATATCTGGATCAATTTCTGGGTCCAACGACATGACTGTAGCAATCACTTGCACTTCATTATTAAAACCTTCAGGGAATAATGGACGTAACGGACGATCAATTAGGCGAGAAGTGAGGGTTTCTTTTTCTGAAGGACGACCTTCGCGTTTGAGAAAACCGCCAGGTATTTTACCAGCGGCATAAGTACGCTCTTGATAATCTACTGTGAGTGGGAAAAAGTCTTTATCAGAATTTACAGTCTTGCTACCAACGACGGAGACTAAAACTACTGTGTCTCCCATACTAACCATCACTGCACCATCAGCTTGACGAGCAATTTCACCAGTTTCAAGAGTGACGTTGTGTTGACCGTATTGAAATGTTTTTTTATGAGGGGTCATATTCAGTTATCAGTTATCCAATTATTTAGTTATCAAAATTATTCGGTTATCAGTATTAGATTTCTCCCTCCCCCTAGCCCCCTCCCGCTGGGCGGGGGCAACCACAAGGGAGGGCAACCACAAGGGATTGCCCCTACGACAAATCATGATTCTTGTAGGGGCAATCCTTTATGGTTGCCCTTTTAACTTAATAGCATTGCCACTAGGTGTTCCCCCTCCCAGCGGGAGGGAGGGGGAGAGAAAAATCTAATAACCAAATAAGTCATAACTGTACTGATTAATGGCGTAAGCCTAATCTGGCAATTAAATCTTGATATTTACCAACATTTTTTCTTTTTAAATAAGTTAATAAACGTCGCCGTTGGTTAACCATTCTAATCAAACCCATACGGGAATGTTTATCTTTTTTATGAAGCTTAAAATGTTCTGAAAGGCTGTTGATATTAGTAGTTAATAAAGCAACTTGTACTTCAGTTGAGCCAGTATCGTTACTGGAAGATTGGTATTCCTGAATTACTTTAGCCTTAGTTTCTGCACTTAACATGTAATGCTATTCCTAAAAAATTAAAATAAAAATTGAGTTTAGATTATAAATTCATTATGCGCCGAGGTGCAATACGCCCATCATCTAAAATTTCGGCAATGCCTATAAATTGGTTATCTTCAGTAAATAATTTCACCCAGCCACTAGAGGGTGCTTGCGAAACTTGTACTGCATCTCCTTGGCGTACATAATAAGCAATGTCATCATTTAGTTTGACTTCTGGCCAGTGGTATAATGCTGAATGTACAGGCATTAGTAAACTATCTAATGCTTCTAAACCCTTTTGGGCATAAGTTTCTAGCGTTTTAAAATCAAACATTTCACGATACTGACCTACACCAAAACGATGTAAACCAGTAACATGCGCTCCGCATCCTAATACTTCTCCAAGGTCTTCAGCCAAAGTACGAATATAAGTTCCCTTAGAACAATGTACTTTTACAGTTAAGCGATTTTCAATCAAACTAAGCACCTTAAAGCTGTGAATTATAACTGTACGAGCTTGGCGTTCTATAACTTTGCCTTGACGAGCTAATTTATAGAGTGCCTGCCCATGATGTTTAATTGCCGAGTACATCGGTGGTACTTGTTCAATTGGTCCTATAAATGACTTAATGGCTGCTTCAATCTGGTTTTGATCAATGCCTGTTGTAGGGCGAGTTTGCAAAACTTTGCCTTCAGCATCTCCAGTTTCAGTTGTCACGCCAAGTGTAAATTCTGCTTGATAATATTTATCGGCTTCTAATAAATACCCCGATAATTTTGTGGCTTCACCGAGGCAAATAGGCAATAAGCCACTGGCAAGGTTATCTAAACTGCCAGTATGTCCAGCCTTACGCGCATTATACAATCGTTTTACCCGTTGTAAAGCGGCATTAGAACTGATTCCAACGGGCTTATTGAGCAATAATATACCATGCACATTGCGCCCAGTTCGTCGTCTAGCCATGTTTTTCTTCTTGATCCTCAGAATTCTCAGAAGCTACAGAATCAATCAAGGCCGACAAGCGGCTACCATATTCAATTGAATTGTCATATACAAACTGCAAGCGCGGTGTTGTGCGTATTTTGAGACATTGGGATAAATGGTATCTTAATTTACCTGCGGCTTCATTCAGGTATTGTATAGATTCTTTATTGCCCAGTTTGCCACCAAAGGTGGTTACATAAACGCGGGCAAATTTGAAATCTGGCGATACATTCACCTCATAAATTGTCACCATACCTAACTCTGGTGAACTGATTTCTCGACGAATAATATTCGCCAGATCACGTTGGATTTGTTCACCAACTCGTTGTTTACGACTAAATTCTTTCATTAGTTACAGTTCACAATTAAAGAGTTCTAGCTACCATTTTTCTTTCAAAAACTTCAATTTGATCGCCCTTTTGAACATCGCTGTAATTTTTCACACCTATACCACATTCGGTACCAGCATGAACTTCTGAGACATTTTCCTTGAAGCGGCGTAATGAGTCCAATTCCCCTTCAAAAATAACCACATTATCACGCAAAACGCGGATAGGACTTTGGCGTTTCACTACCCCTTCAAGAACCATACAACCAGCAATCAAACCAAATTTAGGAGAACGGAATACCTCACGGACTTCAGCCAAGCCAATAATTTCTTCCTTCATTTCTGGAGCCAGTAAACCGCTGAGGGCTTTTTTAACATCATCTATGGCTTCATAAATCACACTGTAATAGTGTACATCAACTTTTTCTTCTTGAATTAAGTTCTTAGCACTATTATTGGCGCGAACATTGAAGCCAATGATAATTGCACTAGAAGCAACTGCCAAGTTTACATCCGATTCAGTAATTCCACCCACGCCACTGGCTATAATATTGACTTTTACCTCGTCAGTAGAAAGTTTCATGAAAGCGTCATATAATGCTTCCACAGAACCATTAACATCAGCTTTAAGTACAATATTAAGCGTGTTGACTTCACCCGTTTGCATATGGGAGAACATATCTTCAAGTTTGACTGATTGCCTACGAGCTAATTTAATCTCACGATATTTGCCTTGCCTAAATAAAGCAATTTCCCGTGCTTTACGCTCATCAGGTACAACTACCACTTCATCACCAGCAGCAGGAACTCCTGATAATCCTAGTACTTCCACTGGAATTGAAGGCCCTGCTTCTTTTATAGGTTTACCATTTTCATCGAGCATCGCCCGCACACGGCCATATTCCTTGCCAGCTAAGATTATATCGCCTTTCTTTAAAGTACCACTTTGAACTAGCATTGTTGCTACTGCACCACGTCCCTTATCTAAGCGTGATTCTACAATAATACCAGTGGCAATGCCATCCGCAACTGTCTTTAATTCCAATACTTCGGCTTGCAATAAAATTGCATCCAGTAATTCATCAACACCTTCACCAGTTTTCGCCGAAACTGGGATAAACATGGTATCACCACCCCATTCTTCGGGAACAACTTCTTTTGCAACTAACTCTTGTTTCACTCGCTCTGGATCGGCGTTGTCTTTATCAATTTTATTGATAGCAACTATTATTGGTACATTAGCAGCTTTAGCATGTTGTATTGCTTCAAGCGTTTGTGGCATGACACCATCATCAGCGGCGACAACTAAAACGACAATATCAGTTACTTTTGCCCCTCTAGCCCGCATTGCTGTGAATGCTGCATGTCCAGGAGTATCCAAAAAGGAAATCATACCTTTGGGGGTTTCGACATGATAGGCACCAATATGTTGAGTAATCCCTCCCGCTTCACCTGATGCAACTTTAGTTCTGCGAATATAGTCAAGTAAAGAGGTTTTACCATGATCAACATGACCCATAATGGTAACAACAGGAGCGCGAGGAACTTGTTCCCCTTCTTGTTGCCCGGCTTGCATTAAGCCAGCTTCGATTTGATTTTCTTTTAATAATTTCGCTTTATGCCCCAGTTCTTCGACAACAATAGCTGCGGTTTCCTGATCAATCACCTGATTGATGGTAACCATTGATCCCATAGTCATCATAACTTTGATGACTTCAGCGGCTTTGATTGAAAGTTTTTGTGCCAGTTCAGCAACTGTGAGGGTTTCTGGCAAAGTAACCTCACGCACAATGGGTGCTATTGGTTTAGTAAATGCACCACCATGCAAGGCATGTTCTGAGACTCGTGACTGTTGTGTGCGCTTAGGTTTTTTCCTAGACCTGATTATTGTGTCATCTCCAAGATGGTCGTCGGTTCGCTTCAGCCTTCTTTTTTGAGACTTCTTGCTTTTCTCAAAATCATGATAAGTGTTTTTGCGATCCTTACTACTACTTTTCTTATTAGTTGATGCTTTCTCTGTTTTCCTTAAACGTTGAGGTATTTTTTTACGTGACTTATTATCCCCAGCAGCATCCTTTTTGCTTGCATTAGATTTAGGGGCGGCAGTTGCTACCACCCTTTCAGTCCTTCTTGATGAGGATTCATGTTTGTGATCACCTCGACTTTGTTGAGCTTGAACCTTTCCACCTTTAGGTTTTTCAGCAGTGGAAATTGCTGCTTGTTGTCGAGTATTAGTTCGAGTGTTGGCTCGATTGTTAGTTCGATTATTCTGTGATTGTGTATTTTGTAAACTGACCTCAGTTCTCTGTTTTCTGGTTTTTTTGGTATCGGTTTTAGCAGGCTCTTTAGGAGGATTAGTCCTGTTATCTGATTTTACCTCAGGCGTTACTTGAGGTCTTTTGGGTTTGAGTGTTGCCGTTTTTTTCTCTGATTCTAACCGGGCTTTGGCAGCAGCACTGATTTTACGCCTTTGGGATTTGCCTCTTGCAGCTCGCTCAATTCCCTTGTCATTCTTTTTAGTTTTACTTTTAGAATCAGTTTGTTGATTTTTTTTACTTGGCTGCGGTGTAGGGGCAGTTGTCACATTAGCTGGTTTAGCCTCTGGTTGTTGACGATTAATTTGGTTTTCGATGTCCCGAAAAGCCGCATCAAGACCTTCACGTTCCTTATTTAAACGCTTAATCTCTTTGACATCACGTTTAACAAAAGTACGTTTTTTTCTCACTTCAACAGCTACCGTTTTAGCTCCTCCATGAGCATTAGGCACCTTGATTTCAGTGTGAGTTGTTCGTTTGATAGTAATTTTCTTTGGTGCTTTAGTTGAAGTTTTACTGTTTGTCTCATTAATTTCGCGCAAATTACTTAATATTTGTAATTTTTCTTTATCATTAATTTTATCATCAGCAGTTTTGCTTGATAATCCAGTATTGCTTAATTGCGTTAATAAACGTTCAACTGGGATTTTAAGCCCTTTAGCAAATTCTCTTATGGTCACTTCAGCCATTATTCAGTTTTCAGTTATTCAGTTATCAGTTATCAGTTATCAGTTATCAGTGAATGCAATTTTCGACTATCAGCTTTAAATATCTTGTCAAATATTAAAGTTATCCGGAAATAAGGTTAGAACTTACGCACTGATAGCATAATTTATTTAGTTTTGTAATAAAAACAAACTGTTAAAATTTATAACTGACTTGGAGAAAATCAAAAAATTCGTTTGTCAATGCGTAAGTCCTAAAGGTTTCTCCGCCTTGGGCTTTAGCCCAATGCGGATTGAGGCTTGGATTTTTATTTCCGGACAAGTCTATTATAGGACTTACGCACTGACAGCAGAATTGTTTTAATTTTTTAACAAACTGTTAAAAATGATAACTTACTTGGAATCCTAAGCTTTAGCTTTAGCTTCGCTCATTTCAGGTCCAAAGCTAAAGCTTAGGACTCCACTCCAAGGAGAAAATCAAAAAATTCGTTTGTCAATGCGTAAGTCCTATAATTAGTTAAATAATTTATCTGTCAACGTTATCACTGAACAAAGGCACTTTAGCAAGATGCCTTTAGCTAAAGTTCAAGAGAATTTATGTTAAGTCATCTTGTGTTATACTTTCAATAAGTGCCATAAGTTCAGAATTATTTGATAACTGTTCACTGACAATTGTTCACTGATGTTGGTACCGCTTCATCTTTCATACCAGTAATCTCAGGTTGTTGCTGTAATTCTAATTTGTCTTCTCTTTCTAATTTCAATTTTTCTTCAGCAGCCAGTTCGCGTATTAACAATACATCTTTGGCTTGACTACGTAATTTCTTAATCGTTATGTCATCAAGTCTTTCAATATCCTGCATTTCTTTTATTGGAACATAAGCTATTTCTTCGATACTAGAGAAGCCTTCTTCAACTAGAATAGTAGCGAGATTTTCATCAATATCTAATTCTTGCTTAAACATTTCTAGTAATGCCAGTGTTTCAGCTTGATGTTTCTGTTCCGCCTCCGATTCGGTCATCACATTTAAAGTCCAACCAGTTAACTCGCTGGCAAGGCGTACATTTTGTCCGTTTCGTCCAATGGCTTGAGAAAGCTTATCATTTGGTACCACAACATCCATGCTATGACTATCTTCATCAATAACGATAGAAACAACTTCCGCAGGTGCCATAGCATTTATCACAAACTGTGCCGGGTTCTCATCCCAAATAATAATATCCACTCGTTCGCCAGCCATTTCATTGGATATAGCATGAACTCGTGAACCACGCACCCCAACACAGGCACCAACAGGATCAATACGTGGGTCTTTAGATTTGACTGCTATTTTAGCGCGTAAACCTGGATCACGAGCTGCTCCGACTATCTCAACAAAATGTTCTCCTATTTCAGGCACTTCCAAAGTAAATAATTGGATTAATAATTCATTTGCGGTGCGAGATAAGAATAATTGAGGTCCTCGTGGTTCTGGACGTACAGTATGCAAATAGCCACGCAGATAATCACCTGGACGTACTGTTTCACGGGGAATCATTTCTTCCCGTCGAATCAGTGCTTCAGCATTTTCTCCTAAGTCTAAAATCACATTACCACGATCTATACGTTTAATAATCCCACTAATCAATTCACCTTTTCGATTTTTATAGGCTTCATAAACTTGTGCCCGTTCGGCTTCACGAATTTTTTGCACAATCACTTGTTTGGCGGTTTGTGCATCAATCCTATCATAATTCGCTGATTCTATTGGTATCTCAAACCATTCTCCAATCCCGATATTGGGAGAATATTTTATTGCGTCTCTTAAAGTCATTTGTTTTTCTGTTAATTCCTCCTGATCATCATCAACTATTTCCCAACGACGGAAGGCTTTATAGTCACCCGTGCGTCGATCAATATGTACCCGCACGTCGATATTATTACCATGATGCTTTTTAGTGGCAGTTGCTATTGCACATTCTAAAGCATTAAAGATCACTTCTTTACTCACGCCCTTTTCGTTAGAAGCGGAATTGACAACCAAAAGAATTTTTTTATTCATAATAATCACCTCCCTTATCGAACCGATTATTTATTGTCTTTATTAAGTACCGAACCATGAATTTTAGTATATATTGGAGTCCAAAGCTTTAGCTTTGGCAGGTCGCCCAAAGTTAAAGCTTTGGACTCCAAAATCTCAAATTATTCTTGCACGGGTACTTAATGTGGTTCTTCAGTCAGGCACAATATGTGCCTTATCTATCTGATCATAAGGCAAGCTATATTCCGTCCCATCCACCAACACTATTACATTTTGAGGTGCTTGAACTCGCTGTAATAGCCCCGTGAAATGGCGTCGCTTCTCTAAGGGGCGAGTCAGGCGTACTTTGACTTTATGCCCTAGAAATTGTCTAAAATGCTCTAGCGTAAACAATGGCCGATCCAACCCGGGGGAGGAAACCTCTAATGTGTAATGACCCTGTATTGGATTTTGGACATCAAGTAGCCCGCTTACTTGATAACTGACTTGCTCACAATCTGCAAGCGTAATCCCGTTAGGATGGTCGATATATAAACGCACCAGGACATTATGTCCCCCCGGTGATAAACGTACCACTCCCAATAACTCATAGCCTAATGCCGTGACAACGGGGGCAATTAATTTTTCTAAGTTTTTATCTAACAAACTTATTCTCCTCGCCAAAGCTTTAGCTTTGAACTCCAAGAGAGTTTATTATCGCAACAAATAAAAAATGGGCACAAGGCCCATTTCTTAAAAAGCAAAATTACCGCTTTTATAGTATTTCAGAAAAATAATTTAAGTCTAAACCTCAGAGGTTTTTGGCCAAAATCTTTATCTGAAAAGCTATAGTAGCGCTACATTTTATGTCGTTATCATTATTAACGTAATATTGTAGAACATCATTGGCTCAGTCGCAATGCCTTGTTGATTTGGAGACAATAAACTCAATCGCCTATAATAGAGTTTTCTTATAAATAACGACTAGAGTCGTCACAAAATAGCTACACTTATGAATCCTGATCTTCAATTATTACAATCCTATCCATTTGAAAAATTAGCTCTACTCAAAAAAAATTGTGTACCAATTGAGAAAAGTGCGATTAATCTTTCTATTGGTGAACCGCAACATGCTGCGCCTGATTTAATCCTCAAGGCTATGACAAACTCCTTAGATTATGGACTAGGTAAATATCCAAGCACAAGGGGCAGCGATGCTTTGCGTAAAAGTATAACACACTGGCTAACACAGCGTTTTAAATTACCTGTTGAGAGTCTCTCCAATCAACAAATTTTACCTGTCAATGGTACTCGTGAGGCACTATTTGCCTTTACACAGTGTGTGATTAATCGACAAGTATCAAAGCCTTTAGTATTAATGCCCAATCCTTTTTATCAAATTTATGAAGGTGCGGCTTTATTAGCTGGTGCAACCCCATATTATCTCAATTGTTTAGAAAATACTAATTTTCAACCTGATTTTGCCAGTGTACCAGAGGCTGTTTGGGCGCGTTGCCAATTGTTGATTATTTGTTCACCAAATAATCCCAGTGGTACTGTGCTTAATTTGCCAACATTGCAAAATTTGATTAACTATGCAGACAAATATGATTTTATCATAGCTGCTGATGAATGTTATTCAGAAATTTATGCAGATGAAGAGCATCCGCCTGTGGGATTATTACAAGCTTGTGCTGCATTAGGGCGACTAGATTATCAGCGTTGTATTGTATTTCACAGTTTATCAAAACGCTCAAATGTACCCGGCTTGCGCTCAGGCTTTGTTGCAGGTGATGCAGACATTATTCGTCAATTTTTGCTTTATCGTACTTATCATGGCTGTGCCATGTCATTAGCAGTACAATCTGCCAGTATTGCAGCTTGGGATGATGAAGAGCATGTTAAAGCCAATCGTCAGTTATATAGAGAAAAATATGATGCAGTAATGGAGATTTTAGCACCGCAAGTTAGCCGCCCACCCGCTGGTTTTTATTTATGGGCTAAAACCCCAATTGCTGATGATGAATTTGCACAAGAATTATTTTTGCAACAAAATGTCACTGTTTTACCTGGTAGCTTTTTATCGCGTACTGTTAATGGTATCAATCCAGGGAAAAATCGTATCCGTATTGCCCTAGTTGCCCCTTTAGATGAATGTGTAGAAGCAGCGCAACGGATTCGTAGTTTGATTAATGACTTAATAGACTAGGAGTCTGTCTGACTTAATCATATCGAAAGTTAAAAGCTTTAATTAACTACAAGGATGTTATATAAACAAGGATAAGTAAAAATCGTTGCTTTTTGCCTTTGACTTTATCCCTGCTTATATAACATCCCTGTAGTTATTTGACTGGTTCTGGCTTAGAGCTTTTCTTTAAGTCAGACAGACTCCTAGTACTTTGTCAATTTAATCTTGTCTGGTGCAAGATAAAGACCTGACAGGTTTTAGAAACCTGTCAGGTCTCAGACTACCAGACAAAAACATCTTGACAATGTACTAGGTGCAATTTTCTCGTTTTTCTCACGCGCCAGCGTGGCAACTAGATTAATTTTAACTCTAAAATTGTCTGAACTGTGATGTATGTGATTAAAGGATGAACTGTGATTTGTCGTGGTTTTTTTAATCATAGCTAATCAGTATAATCACATAAATCACAGTTCAGATGATTTTAACTCTAAAAGAGAAATTAATTAATGCTAACTCCTAAAACACCTAAAACAATTTATTTATCCGATTATCAGCCAACTGATTATAAAATTGATTCTATTGATTTGCATTTTGATTTACATGAAACCAAAACCTTGGTTAAATCTAAACTGTCAGTAAAAAAACGCTTTGCTACCAACAATCAGCAAGCATTGCAATTAAATGGTGAAAATTTATTACTCAAGTCTGTCGCTATCAATGGCAAAATTTTGTCGTCTAATGATTATGAATTAACGGCTGAGTTGTTGATTATTCCTAATGTGCCAGATGCCTTTGAGTTAGCCATCGAAACTGAAATTAATCCTAAAGCTAATACGGCATTAGAAGGTTTATATCTTTCCAGTGGTAATTTTTGTACGCAGTGTGAGGCGGAGGGTTTTCGACGAATTACTTATATGCTAGATCGCCCTGATGTCATGGCGACTTATACAACTACTATTGTTGCTGATAAAGCACGTTATCCGATTTTATTGTCTAATGGTAATTTGCGCGATTCTGGAGTATTAGCATCTGATTCGTCTCGTCATTGGGTAAAATGGGAAGATCCGTTTTTTAAGCCTACTTATTTATTTGCCTTAGTAGCTGGTGATTTAGCTCGGATTGAAGATCGTTTTCTTACGCAATCGGGGCGCGAAGTGACTTTGCAGATTTATGTACAATCACATAATCTTGATAAGTGTGAACATGCGATGCGTTCCTTGAAAAAGGCGATGCGATGGGATGAAGAAGTTTATGGGCGTGAATACGATTTGGATATTTATATGATCGTCGCAGTTGATGATTTTAATATGGGGGCGATGGAAAATAAAGGTTTAAATATTTTTAATTCTAAATATGTACTTGCTAAGCCTGATACTGCTACAGATAGCGATTATGAAGGCATAGAAAATGTTATCGCGCATGAGTATTTTCACAATTGGTCTGGAAACCGAGTTACATGCAGAGATTGGTTTCAATTGAGCTTAAAAGAGGGGTTTACGGTTTTTAGAGATCAAGAATTTAGTGCTGATATGACTTCGCGTGCGGTTAAACGCATTGAAGATGTTAATATCTTACGTACTCATCAGTTTCGAGAAGATGCCAGCCCAATGGCTCATCCAGTTCGTCCTGAATCTTATGTTGAGATTGATAATTTTTATACTGTCACGGTTTATAATAAAGGCGCCGAAGTGGTGCGGATGCTGCATAATTTGTTAGGAGCGGAAAGATTTCGTAAAGGAACTGATTGTTATTTTGAGCGGCACGATGGGAAAGCTGTTACTACAGATGATTTTGTTAAGGCTTTAGAAGATGCTAATCAGGTGGATTTTAGCCAGTTCCGCTTATGGTACTCGCAAGCGGGTACGCCAGAACTGGATATTAGCCGCAGCTATAATCAGGCGGCTAAAACCTATACTTTGACTATCAAACAAAGCTGCCCAAGTACGCCTGGGCAAGATGAGAAACAACCTTTTCATATTCCTTTAGCTATCGGCTTATTGGATAAACATGGGCAAGATATTCCATTGCAATTAAAAGGTGAAACTTCAGCAGTTCAAGGAACGCGGATATTAGAACTCCGCGCCGCTAAACAAACCTTTACGTTTCAAAATATCACTGAAGAGCCGATTCCTTCGATACTGCGTGGATTTTCCGCACCAGTTAAAATCAAGATGGAATTAAGTGATGAAGAACGCTGTTTCTTGATGAAGCACGATAGTGATGATTTTAATCGCTGGGATGCTGGGCAACAATTGGCTGTCAAAATTCTGACTCAATTGCTTGATGATTATCATCAAAATCAGCAGTTAAAACTGCCAGATCGTTTTATTGATGCTTATCAAGAAATTTTAACTAACGACAGTTTGGATAAAGCCTTAGTAACACAAGCTATCACTTTGCCGTCAGAAAGCTATTTGGCTGAATTTATGCAACCTATTGATCCTATTGCTATTCACCAAGTGCGAGAATTTATGCGTACAAACATCGCACAGCGTTTGACAGAGGTTTTCTTGGAGATTTATCAGCGTCTAGCCGTCCTTGATAAGGAATATCGTATTGATCAGGCTTCAATTAAGCGAAGAAGCTTAAAAAATGCTTGTTTAAGCTATTTAATGCTATTGAATAATGAAGAAATCATCAAATCTTGCTATAAGCAATTTTTGTCTAGCGACAATATGACTGATGTGATAGCGGCATTAGAGTCTTTAGCAAATACGGATTGTGCCGAGCGTGAAGCAGCTTTAGCGCATTTTTATCAACAATGGCAACATGAGCCATTAGTAGTAGATAAATGGTTAAGTATTCAAGCTACTTCTAGCTTGCCTAACACTTTGGAGCAAGTGAAACGCTTGACTATACACCAAGCCTTTAATATCAAAAATCCAAATAAAGTACGTGCTTTAATTGGCTCATTTGCTCATAACAATCAGGCACAGTTCCATGCTATTAATGGAGCAGCTTATGAGTTTGTGACGGATTTTATTCTCAAACTGGATCGTTTAAATTCGCAACTTTCTTCGCGCTTAGTGACAGTGTACACCCTTTGGCGCAAATATGATGGACAACGACAAAGATTGTTAAAACAACAATTGGAAAAAATCGCTAATACGCCCAATTTATCCAAAAATGTTTATGAAATTGTGTCTAAAAGCCTAGCTTAAAAGCAGACCTGACAGGTTTTAAAAACCTGTCAGGTCAAGTCTTTATGCAGATGGCTAAAAAAAAGCTTGACATTATTTATTTTCAACTTTAAAATACGCACTCCTTAGTTAAGCCCGGATAGCTCAGTTGGTAGAGCAAAGGACTGAAAATCCTTGTGTCAGTGGTTCAATTCCACTTCCGGGCACCACCCTCCCCTCCTTCAAAAAATAATCTTATTTAAATCCGCAGCAGCCAGCATTGTCTTAGGTGTAATCAAAAAAAAACAAGCTGATTTCTTGACATTACATAGCAGCAATTTCACTCTCTATGAAACAATTTTTTATAGTTATTATTAGTTTTATAATTGCAAACATAATGGCTTCTTGTACTCCTCCAGTAGTATATACCGCTGAGCCGCCAGAAAAGCCTTGTCCAGTTAAAGGGCTGTTTTTTCACACTGAAACTGGCAGTAATGAACAAGCAACAGATGAACTCGTTCAGTTTCTAAAAAATAATGCCTTTAATGTCAAAAGACTGGGAGAAACTGAGTTAAGGGTTGATTATGATGGTGGAAAATTTTTAATGCAACCTAAAGTCTCCGAAAATGGATTAGACCGGATTGTTGTTTCTAAATTATTTGGTGTTAAAGAACAATACCAGAATACAATTGAGATTCTCGCTTTTGTGGTGAAATTAAACCAAAAGTTAAATATTGGTCAATTTTCACTGTCTAATGATACTGATACTATGATCATCTTAGCTAATATTACTTTTGTAAATCAATTGGAAATGGTAGAATTCAGGAAATTTATGAAGTTTTTTAATGATAGTGTAAAAGCAATCGTTAGCACTGTGCCAGATACGGTTAAATACCTGGAATAATTTTGATAATTTAAGTTAAGATAAAAAACCTACGAGGTTTTGAAAACCTCGTAGGTTTTTTTTTACTATTTGATGTTACGCACCTAGCTTCAATTCGCCTAGGGCTAAAGCCCTAGGCTAACAGAAAAAGTCAGCTAAAATCTAGCCGAACTCACTCGGTAAACAGTCGGCTTTAGCCGACTTTAGCTTTTAGCCTAGGGCTTTAGCCCTAGGCGAATTGAAGCTGGGCACGTAACATCAGTTACTATTTTGATTTCGCAACACGCGCCCGTATTACTCGCTCTAGTTCTGCTACTAAATCTTCATTTTTAACCTTATGATCAGGTTTGCCACCAAGATATAACAAATTATTTGGTGTGCCACCTGTCAAACCTATATGCGCTTCTCGCGCTTCTCCGGGGCCATTGACAATACAGCCTATAACTGCAACATCCATCGGCTCTAAAATATCTTCAAGGCGACTTTCTAATTCATTCACCGTTTTGATGACATCAAAATTTTGCCGCGAGCAGGAGGGACAGGCAATTAAATTGATTCCCTTTTTACGGAGATGCAGGCTTTTTAAAATGTCAAAGCCAACTTTAATTTCTTCAACTGGATTTGCTGCTAGCGAAACTCGAATTGTATCACCAATACCTTCCGCTAACAGCATTCCCAAGCCAATAGCTGATTTAACCGCCCCAGCACGAAAGCCGCCCGCTTCGGTAATCCCTAAATGTAGCGGTTGCTCAATTTGCGTTGCAAGCTTCTTATAGGCTGCAATTGTCATAAATATTTCTGAAGCTTTGAGGCTAACCTTAAAATCAGCGAAATTGAGTTTATCCAAAATTTCAATATGGCGTAAAGCTGATTCTACTAGGGCATCAGCAGTCGGTTCTCCGTATTTTTTTTGTAAATCCTTTTCTAGTGAGCCAGCATTAACACCGATACGAATAGGAATGCCTTTATCTTTTGCACTATCTATAACTTCCCGTACCCGATCTTCTCGCCCAATATTACCCGGATTTATGCGTAAACAATCTACACCTAATTCTGCGACTTTTAAGGCAATTTTATGATCAAAATGAATATCTGCAACTAGGGGAATAGTAACCGATTTTCTGATTTTTCCAAAAGCTTCTGCGGCATCTAGGCTAGGAACTGAAACTCGTACAATATCTGCACCTGCTTTTGTTAATGCCTGAATTTGAGCAACTGTACTGGCAACATCGCAAGTATCTGTATTAGTCATACTTTGCACCGCTATCGGTGCGTTTCCGCCCACCGCTACTTTACCAACATGAATTTGTCGAGACGGGCGACGGGTGATTTGAAACTTAGATTGCATCATGATTGAAATTAAAATTGATTTTCCTCGGGGGAGAGCAAGCAATAAACATTTAAATTCGAGCATGAAATGCAAGCTTACCTTGAACTACGATCAATTCTAAAACCTCGTAGGTTTATAAAGACCTCCGAGGTTTTCAAAACCTCGGAGGTCTGATTTTTATGAATTACTCACCACCAACAATAAAAGTCATTTTCTGGTTTTTATATTTCGGATACTCTTTGACATCCTTAGTAGTACCTTGATATTCAATATCAACATTATTGTGGTTTCCGACTCTTATTTTATAGGGTGGAGTACCTTCCAATGTCAAGGATTTACCCTCTGTTCCAGTGCCTTGAAACAGTTTTTTGCCAGTACTATCAGTGATTCTCATCCACACCCTAGCTTTAAAATTCACATGAATACTATGATCTTGAGATTCTACTGGAGCAGCGACAGGCGGTGTTGGCTCACTAGGCGTAGCCATTGATTGTTGTTCCACTGTCTTTGTTTCTTCTGAAGATGAAGACGGAAAAGTGGTTGGTATTTGAGTTTGAGTTTCATCTCCACTACTAGTTTCATGATTTTCAGTCATTGACTGAGGCTGATTCAATGGCAAATCAATGTTGTATTTTGAAGAAGTCTGGTCATTAGTTGCAGCTTTGTCATTCTGTGGAGAAAATTGCCATAAAGCGATAAAAATAATCAAAGTTAGGAGTATGGCAAGCGTTACTAGCTTGGGCCATAAATCGTTGCTATCCGCTTGTTTTTTGGGTTTGTATTTGGTTTTCTGAGTGGCAGCTTTTGATTTTGATTTTGATTTTGATTCCGTCTCGGTTTCATCAGACTTGTTTGCAGCATCAAAAGCAACTATCAGAGGTTCAGGATCAATATCTAGAAGCTTGGCATAATTACGTATATAGCCCTTCATAAAAATAGTTGGTATGCCACTCTCATAATCATCAGCTTCAAGCGTTTCAATGATACGAACTTCCAAGTGAAGACTATCAGCCACTTGTTTCGCTGACATGTTGTTTTCTTCACGTACACGACGTAAGTGCTTGCCGGGCAAGGTGATAATATCTTTTTGATCGTCCTGATTTTCTGTGGTGTCTATTTTAAGCTCTACCTGCGTATCGTTCTCGTCACGTTTATCAGGAGTTTGTGTATCTGTCATATAATTACCTCATATTAATTTTAATAATTAAATTTATTTTAGTTTAGCAGAATAGCAGATTTTGAAAAACCACCAAAATCTTATTTTATATTATCAATAAATTTTATTGTTTTTCTAATTGATTCAGTAACCGCGTTTCTTCAGAATCCGGAAAGCTATGACGCAATAATAAAGCGTAGCTGGCTTCTGCATCTTTATTTCCAAGGCGACGTTCCACACGAACTCTTAACCATAAGCTTTTTGAAGTATGCTTGGCAATTTCATCATAACGTTGTAAATAGTCGTGGGCTTGCTGATAATATCCCTGTTTGTAGCTTAATTCTGCCATCTCATATAAGGCTATTGGAAACTTAGGATTTTTTTGTAAGGCTTTACGAAAATAGCTTTCAGCTTGAGAGGAATGATGGTGTTTTAAAGCACATAAACCAGCATTAGTATAAGGAATTTCCGGTGTTGGATAAACTGGATTTTCTAAAGCTTTTCTAAAATACTTTTCAGCCTCTTTCCAATTGCCTTCTTGACATAAAAATTGCCCGTAATTATTGAGAATATTAGAATCTGTTGGTTTGAGTTCTATAGCTTTTTTATAATGTTGTCTCGCTTTATCATTGACTTTCAAAGCTTGATATAGTACCGCAATGCCATTATGAGCATCAGCATAGTACTGATTAAATTTTAAAGCTTTTTCAAATTTTTGCAGTGAAATATCGTATTGCCCCCGATTCATATAGGCGATACCTAAATCAGTATAATTTTTTGCGAGTTCTTCAGCTTTCGTATCATGATTTCCAATTTGGACATTACTAGCACAGCCGCTAACTATAGCAATTATAAGCAATAATAAACAGAGTTTAATTAAATTGATTGAATTCATAAATTAATCCTCATGATTTCAGCCTATTAAACTGTATTCGCTTGATTCGCTTGATTCGCTTGGTTTTATCACGCACTTTTCCTGCTAATTGCCCACAGGCTGCATCAATATCATCTCCTCTAGTTTTTCGTGTTACTGTAATTAATTTTGCTTGCATAAGAATATCACGAAACTTGTCTATAGCTTCGATTTTTGTACGTTGATATTGACTCTGTGGAAATGGATTAAAAGGTATTAAATTAACTTTAGCTGGAATGCCGTGCAATAATTTAACTAAGGCACGGGCATGGCTAGGGCTGTCATTTATACCTTTTAGCATAACATATTCAAAAGTAACTTGACGTTTATCTTTCGCATAAGCGCGACAAGTGGCAATAAGTTCCTTGAGCGGATATTTTTTATTAATTGGCACTAATTGATTACGCAGTTCATCAGTAGGCGCATGTAAAGAAACGGCTAGATTAACTGGGCATTCGGCTCTTAAACGAATCATGGCGGGTACGATACCAGCCGTACTCAGAGTAACGCGCCGCCAAGATAATCCATAACCAAAGTCGTCCATCATTAAACGCATTGCTCTGACAACATTCTTAAAATTAGTCAAAGGCTCGCCCATTCCCATCATTACAACATTACTAATCGCTCGCCCTTGTTTTTCCACTTTATAGCCATCAGCACGCAGAGAATGTTCAGCTAACCATAATTGTGCAATAATTTCACCTGTACTGAGATTACGATTAAATCCTTGCTGTGCGGTAGCACAAAAACTGCAATTCAAGGCACAACCAACTTGTGAAGAAATACAAAGCGTTCCGCGATCATCTTCAGGGATAAAAACCATTTCAACAGCGTTATCATTATCAAGCTTTAGCAACCATTTATGAGTACCATCTTGTGAAACTTGGGTTGTTTGTACTTGGGGTAATGAAATACAGGCGATTTCTTTTAATTGCTGTCGTAATGCCTTGCTCAAATTAGTCATTGCATCGAAATCAAGGACAGCCTCTTGATGAATCCATTTCATCAGCTGCGTAGCACGAAAGGGCTTTTCACCAAGATTGACAAAGAACTCACTCAATCCTTGTCGATCAAAATCTAATAAATTCAGCATTGTTTTAATAGCTTTAAAATCAGACCTCCGAGGTTTTCAAAACCTCGGAGGTCTTTTGTAATAAACCTACGAGGTTTACCTTGTACGTGGACAAATTTCAGCATCACTGAAAAAATAAGCAATTTCCGTTTTCGCCGTTTCAGGGCCATCAGAACCATGTACAGCGTTCTCATCAACAGTTTCTGCAAAATCAGCGCGTATTGTACCAGCGGCAGCATCTTTCGGATTAGTCGCCCCCATTAAGTCACGATGAACACTGATAGCATTTTCTCCCTCAAGGACTTGTACCATCACTGGCCCAGAAATCATAAAATCAACTAAATCCTTAAAAAAAGGACGTTCTTTATGTACGGCATAAAAACCTTCAGCTTGTTCACGCGATAAGTGCAACATTTTAGCAGCAATTATGCGTAAACCGCCTTTTTCAAAGCGCGAATAAATTTCGCCAATTACATTTTTAGCTACTGCATCTGGTTTAATGATAGATAAAGTACGTTCAATTGCCATTCTAACTATTTACTCCATAAAAAAATCAAAAATTCAAACAAATAAAAACTTTAAAAATTATGCCATTATTCAAACAAATCAGACAAGCATAAAGCATAAAGTGCAAACAATGCATAATTCTATGCGACTTTTTTCATTGGTGAAATACTAGGAGTAGGGAGTGTTCGTCCTTCTGACTCAAGATGTTGTATCACAT
>JALWSU010000231.1 GCA_026993485.1 Thiotrichaceae bacterium
TTTCCAAGGCGGAGCCGTTTCTACAGAAACACTACTCTTTTTTTTCTTTCTAACTATTTTCATATATCATCAGAATCGAAGTTATAACTAACTTTGCCCAGTCTAAACCTCCGAGGTTTTCAAAACATCGGAGGTTTTTTTGACTTACAGCTTATGATAAGGAAAGTTTTACTGGAAATTCAATTTTAAACTTAACCCCTTTACCTAAAGTACTTTCACAAGTCATTGTGCCATTTAACTGGCTAGTCACTATATTGTAACTAATATACATTCCTAGCCCACTACCACCATGAGCGCGGTGAGTAGTAAAAAATGGTTCAAAGATTTTTTCTAAGGCTTCTGGTGTCATACCTTTACCTGTGTCTGAATAATCAATATGCAAACGTGCATTTTTCAAATGTACACTAATGCGAATTTGTCCAGAATTTTTACCATCATCAAAGCCATGTACTAGACTATTCATCATCAAATTAGTTAGGATTTGTTCCAGCGAGCCAGGAATACTATAAATTAGTAGATTGCTTGGACAATCAAGTTGAATTTCAATAGCAGTTCTTTTGAACTTATTGTGCAAGGTATGAATCACATCTTCAATGGTGAATTTAACATCAAACTGTCTGACATCTTCAGAGGTTTGATCAACTGCTGTACGTTTAAAACTACTGACTAAGCCAGAGGCACGTCTTAAATTCGATAAAGTTAGTGTCGCTGCTTGATCAATGGTTTCTAATATTGAAACTAAATCATCCTCATCAACTTCTTCTTGTTCTAATAATTCATTGAGCTGTTTAGCTTGAGTTTGCAAAGTAGAAGCAGAACCTACGGCAACCCCAATTGGTGTATTAAGTTCATGGGCAAAACCTGCAACTAAACGCCCAAGCGATGCCATTTTTTCGCTTTGCACCAATTCATCGTGGGCGCGTGTTAATTCTTCTATTTTTGCTTTTAACTCAGCAGTTCTTTCAATAACTTTAGCATCTAAAACTTTATTAGCTTCTTCAAGTCGGTTATGTTCTTCAATAACATGGTCTATTAAGCTATCAAATACTTTTATTAGTAAACCAATTTCATCATTTCGCTTATGTTTGATCTTCAAATGGCTCAATTTATCAAATTGTTTTTCTCCTACGAATGTAGCCATTTGTCGGATAGAATCAGTGGTTTTTGACAACGGTTTTATTAAAAACCGATTAAAGGATAAATAAGCCAAAGTCATGATAATAAGCATTGTTGCCAGCACATAAATACTAAGTATTTTAATAATATTATAGGCAACAGCATTAATCTCAGAATTTGGTTTCACAATTACCAATTTCCAGTATGAATAAGGCACATAAAATATAAAAGCAGTTGAAGCAGTTTTTAAGAACAAATCATTTTCTAAAGCTACTTTTTGATACAAATATGTCTGCTTTTGCATCAACTTGAGAGGGTCAGCAATAACAGCAGCTAGTAATTCAGCTTTTGCTTGATCAATTTGGTAACTATCACGATCAATTTTGATTGCAATGTTTGGATCATAATTTGGCATTTTACGATATTGCGTTAAAATATCGTTATTCATAGCTTTAAAAGCATTTGATAAGGGTAAAAATAGGGGGTATTTGTTGGAAAATTCTGAAGCTAAGATAAATTCTTGAGTTGTTTTTCCTTGCTTATCTTTGCTAATTCGTTTGACTAAATTGGGCTGAGGAAAAGTGAGAAATTTGTTATTTCTATCCAAGATAAAAACATAACCGCCAGTTTTCTTACTTAAAGATTCTGCTAAGCTATGCAAACCTTCTAATTTTAAATCAATGGTAGTTGTACCAGAGAAACTGTTTTGGGAATCGTTCTGAAATACCCCAACTGTACAAGTCACCATTGGCTGATAGGAATAAGGGTCCATATAGGACTCACTCCAAGAACAAGTACCTGGCTTAGTATGACGTACAGCAACATACCATTCCTCATGGTGATAGCCCGGTCCAGGCTGATTATAATCATCGTAGTATTTCAAATTCCCATTAGGGTCTCTTCCCCAAAAAAAACTCCGCCTTTCTTTATTGGAATGAAAAACATAGGGTTCTGGCCAAAATCCGCCACCAGCTACATCTAAATCGTTGTTAAAATTAATAATGTCTGGGAGAGTTTGTTTAAAAACGGTTTCTGATTTCGGTAAATGTTTAACCAGATTAGCCAAACTTTTGGTTAAAGCTGCTATTTCTCTAGAGCGAGCCGTTAATCTGCCTACAGCATTATTACCAATTTGTTCAATAAGCTTTGAAGATTCAACATAAACCAGTTTCTTCCCAGTAGTACTCATAATGAAAATAATACCGAAAACTAACAGTAAGGCAAAAAATAGTAAACCAATGATGCCCTGAAAGCTTAAACGATTATACCATTTGACAGATTTTTTTATCATAAGCCATATCCTTAAATAAATAACAAAAGCCCCTAAATACCCTATTGTAAATGGGTAAAGCTTTTGACATTAAATCTATTAGGACTTATGCATTGACAAACGAATTTTTTTATTTTCTCTTTGGAGAGAAGCGAAGAAGCTTTAGCTTTGGACCGTCTAAACGAAGTAAGCGTAGCTAAAGCTAAAGCTTTGGACTCCAAGTAAGTTATAAATTTTAACAGCTGATTTTTATTAAAAAAACTAACAAACTTTTGCTGTCAGTGCGTAAGTCCTATCTATATTAATAACAATATGTTAGTTATAATATTCATTATTATTCAATGGTTATTCTAATAATAATTATTATTAATGTCAATTTACTAAGGAAAAAATATATAAATGGAAAAAACGAAATTTTTTTCAGCTACTGTTTTTGAGTATTTTATTTTTAATAACAGTAAGTTATGCTAATTTATTTAGTCGTAGGGTTAATTTTTAATCCCAGTATCAGCTTGGTGATACTAATATGGGGATACGTTTACATGGAACATTAGTACTTAAAAATGTGGCAATTAATGGACTGAAATTGAATGAATTATCAGACTTAGCAAGGAATAAAGAAGAGTATATGCAATCTTAGATAATGGTGTTTGATTTCATTTGCGTATTTTCAGTTCTAGTTTATTAGGACTTACGCATTGACAGCAGAAGTTTTTTAGGTTTTTTAAGAAAAACAAACTGTTAAAGTTTATAACTTACTTGGAGTCCAAACGAAGTAAGCCTAGCTAAAGCTTTAGCTAGGCTTACTTCGTTTGGACTCCAAGGAGAAAATAAAAAAATTCGTTTGTCAATGCGTAAGTCCTATTATATTGGTTACGCTGATTTTTGAAGATTTCAAAAGACCAATAACGCTAAGTAAACGTAGCTAATAAATATATCACATTATTCTGGCACTGGTACTTATTAAACCATGAAAAGAGTACAGCGAATGTCAAACAACGAATAAAACCTTTAACAAATAATTATCTAACTAATTGTTTTTATTCGTTGTTTTCCATTCGTTGTACTCCATCCTTGAACTTAATGACTTTTCACATCTAAATAATCTCGCAATTTATCGCCTAAAATATTTACCGATAGTACCACCAATAATAAAGCCAATCCTGGAGCTAAAACCATGTGTGGTGCAACTAGCATATAACTAGTGCCATCGCGTATCATACTGCCCCATGAGGCAGTCGGAGGCTGTACGCCTAAGCCTAAAAAGGATAAACCAGCTTCGGCAATCACAATGCCTGCAATTCCAAAAGTTGCTTCAATGATTAGTGGAGCCAGTAATAAAGGTAAAATGTGATACCACAAAATGCGGGGAGTGCGTGCGCCTAATGCAATCGCTGCAAGAACATGTTCTCGTTGTTTTAGCGATAAAGTTTGAGCTCGTGCTAATCGGGCAAAGCCTACCCAGCCGACGACTGAAAGGGCAAAAACAACGTTTTCAATTCCTGGCCCTAAAATTCCTGATAAGGCTATGGCTAACAAAATGCCCGGAAAGGCTAAAAAAACATCCATTAATCTAACAATTAATAAGTCAATATAGCCTCCAAACCATGCACTGATTGCTCCAATTAAAGTTCCTACAGTGACAGAAACTAAAATAACCCCAAATGCTACATAAAATGAAGTTTGTGCGCCCATTATAATACGATCTAAAATTGGACGACCTAAATCATCATAGCCTAACCATTCAACTGAAGATGGCCCCTCTAAGATTTTGGGTAGAATAATATGGTTTGGTTCTAAAGGTAGCCAACTCCCAAAAATAGCTAATGCAAACCACAATATTAGTATAAATGCTGGAATAAGTATTTGAGATTTATTATGCACTATAACGTACCCGTGGATCTAGCCAACCATAAAGTATATCAGTAAAAGTATTGACAAAAACATAACTTAAACTAATTAATAATATACAAGCTTGTACCAATGGATAATCACGGCGTTGTATTGATTCAATCGTCAACTGCCCAATTCCGGGCCAAGCAAAGATAATTTCAGTAATCACAGCCCCGCCTAATAATGTACCTAATTGTAAACCTAATATAGTAATAATCGGCAGAGAAGCATTACGTAGTGCGTGATGAATAATTATCGCTGATTCTCGCAAACCTTTAGCTCGGGCAGTGCGGATATAATCTTCATTTAAGACTTCTAACAAAGTTGAGCGTACCATACGCCCTAAAATAGCCGCCAGCGCAGTACCTAAAGTAATAGCAGGTAGCACTAAAGACAAAACCCCCTCTCTACCACTAACAGGAAACCAGCCCAACATCAGCGAAAATAATAAAATTAACATTGGCCCCAGCCAAAAGTTAGGAATTGATACGCCCAATAATGAAAACACCATTGCACCATTATCATAAATAGTATCTTTACGCAATGCTGCAATGCTACCTAGTGGCAAAGCCAATAATATGGCAACTAATAAACCAGCAGTGGCTAATTCCAAAGTAGCAGGAAAGCGTTCAATCAATATCTCTATAATTGGCTGCTTAGAATAAAGAGAAGTACCTAGATCACCTTGAAATAAGTTGCTCATATAAAGCCACCATTGCGTCAATAAAGGCTTATCTAGTCCCAAAGCTTGACGTAAAGCCTCTAAATCTGTAGGCGTAGCCGTTTCTCCAAGCATTGCTTGAACTGGATCACCTGGAACTAGATGAATCAGAAAGAAAATTAAGGTAATAACACCCAGCAAAACCGTAAACATACTGAGTAGTCGATATAAGAGGAAGTATGGCATAATATATATTTAAATCATAGTGTTACATTGAAATTCCAACGGCAAAAAACCTGACAGGTTTTAAAAACCTGTCAGGTTTGGTTTAACTTAATGGCAAGCTCCAGCGTGGGAACGATAATGCGTAACATCAGATACTAAAATTCATGGTTCAGTACTTACTTTATTTTTCAAATGAAACAACTTCCCACCCATTAGCCATTAAGCGTAATTCCCTATCACAGCCCATTGCTTGTGCATCGCCAGTTTGATTAGCTAAGCCCGAAATTACAATTTCTCCAGCTTGTCTTAATTCTTGAACTTTAGCTGTTAAAGTAGCATCATCTTGTTGAGCTGGCGCAAAAATAGCAGAGGTTGTTTCTGATAGAGGATTTTCCAAAAGAGATAATAAGGTTAGCAAGTTGGTACTAAATCCAGTGGCTGGGCGATTATATCCAACATCATAGCGTCCACCTTTTGCAATTGCTTGTCCATGCTTTGAAACATAAGCGGCAAACACTATACCAGTGTGATAATGATAACCCCTTGCTTCTGCAAGATCAAAATGCAGAGAAACTTCTCTAAATTGAGGCGATAATGATAAAGCCTCTAAATCGTCAAGTGCTGTATGGATTTCTGGTGTGGCAGCCGAGAAAACTTGTCGCGCTTCTTGCAAAATGTTTCTATCACCATTGAGTTGTACCAATTCGCTCAACATTTGCCGTAATGGAGCCGATACATTTGATAAGAGTTCATTAATTTCAGTGACAGCTTTGCGCTTCATTGCATCAAATAAGTCTTCTTTTTCTTGAGGATTTAGCTTTGTTTGTTCGATTAAATTTTGATAAATACTAACATGCCCAATATCAACCTGAAATTCCTCAATGCCAACTTCGCGCAAGGTTTCTAACATCAATGATAGTATTTCAACATCAGCAGCAATACCCTGATATCCATATAATTCTGCACCTACTTGTAATGGAGAACGAGAACCAGCAAAATTATTCGGGCGTGTATGTAATACTGTGCCTAAATAACATAAACGAGTAGGCACTTGACGTTTCAAATGATGGGCATCAATTCGCGCTACTTGGGGAGTCATATCGGCACGCACGCCCATTAAGCGTCCAGTTAATTGATCAATTAATTTAAAGGTTTGCAAATCCAGCGCATCGCCTCTTGTGACTAATAACGATTCCAGATATTCAACCATTGGCGGTATGACTAGTTCATAGCCCCAACTTGCATACAAATCAAGCAAGCGACGACGTAATTTTTCCAAATAATTCGCTTCATTAGGTAAGATTTCATTGATGCCTGCTGGTAATAACCAACGCTCTTTAGAATTCATTCGTCAAGATTTATTTATTTATGATTTGGTATCTTGGATTCCAAAGCTTAAGCTTTGGACTCCAAGATAACAAGATAATATTAAGTTTAATGTATTAAATACAACAATATAACCCCGAATACCATGCTAGAGAAACCAACCTTGCGTAAGGTTTTATCATCCATTTCGCTAACGGTTCGCAAAGTTTCACGCCAACCAGTAGGGTTAAGAAAAGGCATAATGCCTTCAAAAACAAAAATTAAAGCTACAGAAATCCCAATTGTTTCCCACATAATGATTGTTTTACTTTGTCTGATCCATTCTATTTTGATTTTGAGAATGACCATTCATATTTTTAAAATATTGAAAAAACTCAGAATCAGGTTGAATGAGTAAAATATCATTACGATTATTAAAGGTTGTTTTATAGGCATTTAAACTACGATATAAAGTATAGAATTCTGGATTCTTGTTAAAAGCCTGTGCATAAATCTCAGCAGCTTTAGCATCGCCTTCACCACGAGTTTTTTCCGCATCGCGTTTAGCAATGGCAATGGTTTCAACACTTTCACGATCCGCCCTTGCTCGAATACGCACCGCTTCCGCTTCACCCTGAGAACGTAATTGCATAGCATCCTGCTCACGTTCAGCCTCCATACGACGATAAACAGAGGAACTGACTTCAGTAGGCAGTTCAATCTGTTTAATACGCACATCTATAATTTCAATCCCAAATTTCTTCGCACGTTTATTTGCCTCAGCAGTAATACTATCCATAATTTCAGCTCTGTCACCAGAAACTACTTCTTGAATAGTACGTTTACCAAATTTATTCCGTAAGCCATCAGCAATCATTTCTCCTAAGCGTCGTCCCGCAATTTCTGAACTACCTGCTACAGTTATGTAATAATCAACGACTTTATTTGGAATAATTCGCCATTTAATGAAAGAATCAACAATCAGATTTTTCTTTTCTTTGGTTAAAAAATGATCTGGCGGTGCATCAAGAGTTTGAATACGCTTATCAAACTTAATGATTGTATTATAAATAGGAATTTTAAAATGCAATCCCGGTTCGAAATCCGCCGATACTACTTTTCCGAAACGCAACATTAAAGCTAGTTCCGTTTCTTTTACCGTAAAAAAGAAACTTAAACTTGCCATAAATAAAATAACTATTAGTGCCATAACCATCATTTTACTAGATGACATTAGCGTCCTCCTCTACTGCGTGGATCATAATTTCGGAAATTATCGTCATTATTTGACGGTACAAGTATTGTAGAACTATGCCTTGATTTTACGGAAGTCTTATCTTTTGTCCGCTTCTGATTAACAGCAGTTTGTGTTTGACCCAATAATTTTTCCAAAGGTAAAACCATTAAGTTATTACCACTATTCACATCTACCATCACTTTGCTGCTGTTAGATAACACTGATTCCATAGACTCTAAATATAAGCGTTGGCGAGTAATTTCTGGTGCTTTCTCATATTCAGCTAAAATACTTAAAAAGCGTTGAGTTTCACCCACAGCCGCTGCGATAACTTTAGCTTTATAAGCTTCTGACTCTTCGCGTAATTGATCAGAAAAACCCTTAGCTCTTTCAATAACTTTGTTGGCATAGGCATGTGCTTGATTCTTACTCCGTTCTTCATCCTCACGGGCTTTAATCACATCCGCAAAAGCCCCTTGTACGGCTTCGGGTGGCTGAGCATTCTGCATATTAACACTAATGACTTTTAATCCAGTTTTATAGCGATCCACAATTTCTTGAATCAGTTTCTTAGTATCCGCCGCTACGCGATCACGTTCGCTGGTTAAAACCCCATTCATTTTGCTCGTACCCACAACTTGACGTAAGGCACTTTCTGTAGCCTGAAGCAAAGTATTATCAGGGTTTTTGACATTAAACAAATAATCTTTAGCTGCTTCTGGAGTTTCTTTAACGCGATATTGCACTACCAGTTCAATAACCACAAGATTTTCATCTTGTGTCAACATCAAGGCTCTATGATTGACTGCCCGCACATGTTCAACATTGACTTTTTGAACTTCTTCAATTGGGTAAGGTAAATGCCAATTTAAACCTTGCAGTGTGGTTCGATCATATTTTCCAAATTGGGTGACAACACCCATCTCAGCAGGTTGGATCGTATAAAATCCGAAAGCACTCCAAATTATCAAAAAAATGATAAAGAGAAATATGATTATACCCCATCCGAATTCGGCACCATCATCACTGTTTCCACTACTGCCATTCTTGTTTCCGCCTCCAAATAAGCCGCCGACTTTGTCTTGCACTTTTTTAACAATCTCATCTAAATCGGGTGGCCCCGGTTCTTTTTTCTTCCGGTTCCAAGGGTCTTTGCCATTATTACCCGGTTCATTCCAAGCCATGTAGACTCCTTTTATTTTAAATAAACTCAAAATTAATTACTGATGTTACGCACTCTCGTCACTCTCGTTCCCACGCTCCAGCGCACTCCTTTATTTATACACAAGGGCAACCGATTGCCCCTACATCATTGTTTACTTCGTTACTTCGTTTGTAGGGGCAATCCCTTGTGGTTGCCCAGTGAGGCGTTTAATTATTAAAAGCAATTAAATCAATTATTTAAAAACTTATGTATCAAGGAGTGCGCTCCATCGTGGGAACGATAGTGGGTAACATCAGTTAATTAGTGATTTTCAAAAATTAATTTGCTGTAACCTAGAATCAGTTGCAACTAATTGTCTAAAATCTGGCGCTGACATTTCTATTTCAAGCAAACTATCTCCATTCTCTGCATATTCCTCTTGCAATACTCTTGCTGTCGCAAATAAATTGGCACGCAAATCACCTGCCTCTGTTGGTACACGCACACAACAATGTACCCGTTCTTGACTTAATTGTTTTAGTAATACTTCATAAAGTAAATCAATGCCTATACCGCTAAGAGCTGATAGCCAAATTTTAGTAACTCTGCCTTCACTATCATATTCACAGCGAGCTTCGCAATCATCCAAACGATCAATCTTATTATAAATAAGAATTTGTGGAACTTCTGCGGCTCCTATGTCGGCTAAAACCTGATTAACCTGTTCAATACGCTCTTGCCGTCCTTCAATATCACTAGCATCAACAATATGCAACAACAAAGTCGCTTGACGGGTTTCCTCTAAAGTTGCACGAAATGCTGCAACTAAATCATGCGGTAATTGTTGAATAAAACCAACCGTGTCAGCCAAAATCAGTGCCGATTTATCTGGCAACGTGACACGCCGTAAAGTGGCATCTAAAGTTGCAAATAATTGATCCGCAATAAAAACATTAGCATTAGTGAGACGCTTAAACAAGGTTGACTTGCCTGCATTAGTATAACCAACTAAGGAAACCAGCGGTAATTCAGCACGGCGACGCGCCTTTCTTCCTAATTCGCGCTGTTGAGCAACTTTTTCCAAACGTTTGTTAATAGCTTTAATACGCACTCCAATCAAACGGCGATCCGTTTCCAACTGAGTTTCACCTGGCCCGCGTAAGCCAATCCCACCCTTTTGTCGTTCCAAATGCGTCCAACCTCGCACCAGTCGCGTACTTAAATGCTTAAGTTGTGCTAACTCAACCTGTAACTTTCCCTCAAAAGAACGAGCGCGTAGCGAAAAAATATCTAAAATCACACCAGTGCGATCCAAAACCCTACATTTTAAAGCACGTTCTAAATTACGCTCTTGAGCTGGACTTAAGCTATGATTAAATAACACTACATCCGCCTCAACAGCAGCTACTAGCATTTCCAGTTCCTGCAACTTACCATGCCCAACAAAGGAATGAGGATCAGGCATCTTGCGCGTACCTGTCACTTTCTCCAGAATTTCCACCCCAGCAGCACGCGCCAATTCAACAAATTCTTCTAGCGAAGCCTGCTCGGCAAAATGAGTAATTGTCATCGAAACTAAAATTGCACGCTCACCTCTGCGATGCCGTTCAAACATTAGATTATCCTACTCATCTAGCTCCGGCTCAAGGCTATCCTCGCGCTCAATTTTTATCTTATGGGAAGGAACAACGGTAGAAATGGCATGTTTATATACCATTTGACTGACAGTATTTTTGAGCAAAATCACAAATTGATCATAAGATTCTACATATCCCTGTAGCTTGATGCCATTAACCAAATAAATTGAAACCTGCACTTGATCCCTGCATAACACATTTAAAAAAGGCTCTTGTAGTGATTGCCCTTTATTACTCATAAAGTTGCTCTCCATATTGTTATTATCGTCTCCATTCTACACTGAACTAATGAAATTTAACAAAATTTTAACTTTTTTTCCAACCATTTCAAGACTTTTTCTGTCATATCTGCTTGTTGACTATCAAACCAAAACGTATCAGTTTCTGTGCGTAACCAAGTCAATTGGCGTTTAGCTAATTGGCGGGTAGCAATAATTGCCCTTTCAGAAAAACTAGCCTCATCTAAATCCCCAATTAAATATTGCCAAACTTGACGATAGCCAACACAACGTATGGATGGCAAATCAAGAGTTAAATCGCCACGCATTAATAAACCGCGCACCTCTTCAACAAAACCTTGTTTAAGCATAGCATTAAACCGCTGCGCTATTCTATCATGTAATACCCGACGCTGATTAGGCGCAATAACTAATTTAATCAGCGGCTGCGACCACTTTTTTACTGGGGTTTTAGCATACCATGCTGTTATAGTTTCGCCAGAAAGTTCATAAACTTCAAGCGCACGTTGAATCCTCTGTGGATCATTAGGGTGAATACGTTGTGCGGCTATAGGATCAATTTTCGCAAGGCGTTGGTGCATAGCAAGCCAGCCAATTTCTTCCGCCTCACGGTTCAAACGTTGGCGCAACTCTGGATTAGCTGACGGTAGTTCTGAAATGCCCTGTTGCAAACTATGAAAATAAAGCATAGTCCCACCGACTAATAAAGGAATACGCCCAGCAGCTTGGATAGTTTTAATTTCTGCCTGAGCATCACGACAAAATTGTGCCACTGAATAACTCTCAGCAGGATCACAAATATTAATTAAACGGTGGGGAGCTTGAGCTAAAATGTCAGGACTTGGTTTAGCAGTCCCAATATCCATTCCTCGATAAATCATTGCTGAATCAACGCTGATAATGTCACAAGGAAACTGTTTAACCAAGGAAAGGGCTAAATCCGTTTTGCCCGAAGCTGTTGGGCCCATTAGAAAAATACAAGGGGGGGTCATAAAATTCAAAAAACGTAGTTTTGGTCTAAACCTCTGAGGTTTTAAAAACCTAAGAAGTTTTTTTCGGTACTGTACTGTGCCTTATGTTCAACAACCACAGTAGTATAAATCCCACCACGAACATTGAACTCAGCCTTTAAACGCATAAAACGCGGCGCACAAGCTTGTACAAAATCATCCAGCATTTTATTAGTCACAGCCTCATGAAAGCTCCCCTCATTACGATATGACCAAATATAATTTTTTAATGATTTCAATTCAATACAAAGCTTATCTGGTACATAATCTAAAAATAGGGTTGCAAAATCAGGTTGCCCAGTTTTCGGACAAAGACAGGTAAATTCAGGTAAACGAATTTGAATAGTATAATCTCGTTCTGGATTAGGATTATCAAAGGTTTCAAGTAGTTTACTAGGTTGGCTCGGCATATTTAAATTTTCAATTACTATTTATGGCTTGATGTTGCAACTCACAAAAATTATCAGCAGCATTATAGCCTTGCATTTTCAAACTATGATTGCGTACTGCACATTCTAAAAGTACAGCTAGATTACGTCCAGGTGCAACGGGTAAAGATATTTCTGGAATATCAACATCTAAAATCCGGCGATTACTATAATCACCTTGTAAACGATCAATTTCCCATAAACGTTTTTTAGACATCTGTTCTAAATGTACAATTAGGCGTAAATATTTATCTTTTTTGATGGCACTATCTCCAAATAGGGCTTGCACATTTAAAACGCCTAAACCACGCACTTCTAAAAATGCGTTCATATTATCTAATAGACAAGTACCACTAAGATTTTTGGGATCTATTTTTGAAAATACTGGGGCATCATCAGCTATTAAACGATGTCCACGATAAATCAGCTCTAAGGCTAGTTCACTTTTTCCAGTTCCACTATTACCAGTAATCAAAACCCCAGTACCAAATACATCCATAAAAACACCATGTAGGGTGATACGTTGAGCAATTAATCTAGCAATGGTTGTGTGCATATAATTAATTAGATTTTCGCCAGACAATTGAGAGCTAAACAGTGGAATCTGGTAAAATTCCGCAGCATTGAATAAATCTTCGGGGACATTAGGCACGTCAACCAGAATCAAACAAACCAGGTTTTCGTTTTCAAACAATTGCTTAAGGTAAGATTGGTAAAGTTCATGATCAAGTCCATCTAAATAGGTAAGTTCATAGCTACCAATAATTTGGATTTGGTGAGGATGAATCAGGTTCAAATAACCCACATTAGCAAGTTTGGGATTATTTTCCAATAACATCTCACGACTGCCTCCTTGTCTCCCGCCAATCCAAGTTAATGCTAAACCTTCAGAATGATTTTTAAAGAGTTCATCAACAGAGAGCCTAGTCATAATGATGGTTGCGACTTAGTTAGTAAGTGAAATTTTTCCTCTACATCTCTAGTTTGGCGCAGTCTGTCACAAAACTTATCTTCGCTAAACATTTTAGCTAATTGGGCAAGGATTTTTAAATGTTCGTTTGTGGAATTTTCTGGCACCATCAAGGCAAAGAATAAATCAACAGGTTGTTTGTCAATTGCATCAAAATCAATCCCCTCATCAAGTTGTAAAAAAGCTGCTAAGGTGAGATTGGATTGAGCAACTCTCGCATGGGGAATTGCAATACCTTTACCTAAACCAGTTGTGCCTAATCGTTCACGTTCCACAAGGGATTTGAAGATGTCGTCGCTATTAAGTGAAGTGCCTGTCACCAATAACTTACTACACTCTTGAAGCACAGTTTTCTTACTATTAACTTTGATATTACATAGTACCCGTTCTTTTGTTAGAATGTCTGAGATTTGCATAGAAGAAAGTCTCTAAGAATCAAAAGTTCAAATCGAGTTTTTTGGGAGTGCAAGCTGTAACTTCTCAATAACTGTAGGTATAAAGTTCTATACTCCCATGATATGTTGAAGTTCAAGATAACCTTGAACTCCAAATCTAAATAAACTGAGCTGACCTACAGTTATTGAGAAGTTACTGCAAGCTTAGCTTGCACTCCATTTCTGCTCACTATTCAATAGTTTGCGCTTTAATACCCCCTTTCGATTGATGATGATCTTTGAGTTTTTCCTTGTGTTTCTTAATTTGTCGATCCAATTTATCAGTTAAAGCATCAATGGCAGCATACATATCTGTATCTTCAGCATTAGCAAAGAGCTTTGCACCACTGACGTGTAAACTCCCTTCAGCTTTTTGACTTAGTTTTTCAACACTAAGAATAACATGCAGATTAGTCACATGATCAAAGTGACGTTCTAAACGTTCCATCTTGCTTGTTACGTAGTTACGCAGTGCTGGTGTAATATCAAGGTGATGACCACTAAGATTAAGTTGCATCTATCTTTGTACTCCTATTGAATGACTAAGCGTTTTCTTTCATTTGATGGTGGTATTAACATCGCTTCACGGTATTTTGCAACCGTGCGTCTTGCGACTTTAATACCTCGGTTAGATAAGTGAGTTGCGATTTTATTATCACTAAGTGGTTTGGCAGCATTTTCTGCCGCGATTAGTTTTTTTATCATAGCACGAATAGCGGTAGAAGAACATTCTCCACCATTACTAGTACTAACATGACTGGAAAAAAAGTATTTTAGTTCAAAAATACCTCGATGAGTATGAAGATATTTGTGGGTAGTCACACGAGAAATCGTTGATTCGTGCATGTCTAATTCTTTCGCAATATCTTGCAAAATTAAAGGCTTCATTGCCTCCTCACCATAATCAAAAAAATCAGATTGGTGTTTCACAATAGATTTCGTCACCTTCAATAAAGTTTCATTGCGACTTTCTAAACTTTTGATAAACCAGCGTGCTTCATTTAGGTGAGCTTTTAGATTTTTATTCTCATCACGATTATTAATTTGTGGAATTAAATTGGCATAATGGTTATTAATACGTAATTTTGGTGAAATGTCGGAATTTAGCTGAACTATCCATTCTCCCTTGATTTTTTTTAAAAATACATCTGGAATGATATAAGTTGTAGATAAGGTATCTTCTAGTAAAGCACCAGGTTGAGGGTTTAAAGACTGAATAAGTTTAATTACTTCACCTAAATTTTCACGGCTCAATTTCATACGTTTAGTTAGCTGTGCATAATCGTGTGTTCCTAATAAAGGTAAGTATTTCTTGACAAGTATTTTAGCTTCTTTTAACCAAGGCGTATCAGCCTTATATTCAGATAATTGCAATAATAAACATTCACTTAAATTTCGTGCGCCGACTCCAATAGGATCAAAATGCTGAATACGATGCAGTACGGTTTCTATTTCTGACATAGAAACTGGTGGAGAATTTTTGAAGCTGTCTCTAATCTCTTCAAGTGAAGCCCCTAGATAACCATTACTATCTATTGCATCAATCAGAGCAGTTGCTATAGCACGATCTAAATCACTAAAAGGTGTTAAATCCAGTTGCCAACGCAAATGGTCTTGTAAAGTCTCTGCCACACTACTTTCATTATTAAATAATGATTCTTTGTCTTTGCTATTATAGTTAGAATAATCATCTGGACTCAAACTACCATCATAAATAGCTTCCCAGTCAGTATCAATTGGCAGTTCTTTAGGAACTTCTTCACGAACAATCTCATTACTTGGCCTTTCTAACTGCTCCTCAGCTTTTGTTTCTTGGAGAATATCTAAATCTAAATCAGATTCATCAATACTTGGGGTTTCATATTCATCTTCAGCCAGTTCCAACATGATGTTAGATTCCAAAATCTCTTGAACTTCTTGATGTAATTCAAGGCTTGATAACTGCAAAAGACGAATCGCTTGTTGCAGTTGTGGTGTCATAGTAATATGTTGACCTAGACGTATTTGAAGACCTGCTTTCATAATTGTTATTAGAATTAATCTGTTTTAGCTTGCTGAGGAGCGAATTTATAACCTAAAATCGTGACCAAGATAAACCTCTTTCACTTGTTTGTTAGCCAAAATATTTTCTGGGGTACCTTCTGCAATCAATTTTCCTTCACTAACAATATAAGCCCGCTCACAAATACCCAAAGTTTCACGAACATTATGATCTGTGATTAAAATGCCAATGTTTAAATCACTTAATTGTGCAATGATTCGTTGAATATCTCCCACAGAAAGCGGATCAACGCCAGCAAATGGCTCATCAAGTAATAAAAATTTAGGTTGTGAAGCAAGAGCGCGAGCTATTTCTACACGCCGCCGTTCCCCACCTGATAAACTCATCCCCAGCGTATCTCGCAAATGTTCTATATGTAACTCTTCTAAAAGTGAATCCAAACGTTGTTTTCGTTGCTTTTTTTTAAAGTGTACCTCAAGAATTGCCATGATATTATCTGCAACGCTCAATTTACGAAAAACCGACGCTTCCTGTGGTAAATAGCCCAATCCAGCCGCAGCTCGCTTATGCATTGGAGCATAAGTTAAATCTTTGTCTCCTAAATAAATACTACCTTTGTCACAATTAATCAAGCCCACAATCATATAAAAGCTAGTGGTTTTACCCGCACCATTGGGACCTAATAACCCCACTACTTCGCCACTCTTAACCTCAAGGCTGACATCTTTAACAACAGTACGAGATTTATATTGCTTTGCTAGATGCTGTGCAGATAATGTCGTCATGATGTCACCGTCTCTTCGGTTGTGGTTTCAGGGTCATTTTTATTCGTCCCTTTCTACGACCATTTTGATTGGCCTTAATTAGCCCCGCTTTGGTATCATAAGTAATATAGGGTGCTGTTGAAGTATATGAATTTTTTCCATTTCTAGATTTTTGTAACTTAGCAGCGCGTTTCAAGTATAGCATACTTGTTAGCGCATTATACTCCATTGTTTTGGCTTGGGCGGTTATATCTTCACCATTATCAAGACGTTGCTTAAAACGAGCGATTTTACCTTCAGCAATAAGTTTTTCAATTTCTTGTTTTTCTGAATAATTCAAAGTCACCTTTTCAGCCGTCAAACGAATCGAGCCTTGGGTAACAATTACATTACCCTCATAAATTGCAACACCCTTGACATTATCAATCATAGCACTATCAGCTTCAACATTAATCGGTTGTTCACGATCATTGGATAAAGCCAATGCGCCATTTGATAACAATATTGCTATAACAAATAATATCTTATGGAATTTCATAATGTCCTCGCACTTGTGAAAGTAATTCTATCTGTTTTGTCAGCATAAACACACGCATACCAACACTTTGAGTTTTATACAAACCACTGAGAATTGTTGTAGGGGCTGCCGTTTCAGCATATTGTTTTTCCAATTGCAGCCAGATGTCTCGTGATATAATTTCTAAAGGCGGGTTTTGATTATATCGTTGCAAGCGAGCCTCACCGAGTAGCCATATTTGCTTACCATCAGGGGAAATTTCGCCTCGTTCGGAACGCACTGTCCACGAAACCTGCTGCCCAGCAGCATAAAACACCATATAAGGATTCTTTAATTTTGAGTTAGTATTTTTATAATGTTGCATAGTTTCAGCAGTTAATTCATTTTTTAAATCTCCCTGCTCATCCATCTGCTTGGTTTGAAAATTTGTCATAGTGTAATCAGGCACATTATCGCTGATTTCAACACTAGGTTTTGATAACACCTTTTTGATGCTATGCTCCAACCAAGTTGTTCCAAAAGCCAACAAAATTAAAATTACCCAACTACCCCAACGAGTTAGCATTTTTCCAACTCCATGATACCAAAACGACTTAATTGCTCAATCAATGAACCCTGTGCATGCATAATTAACTCACAAACTTCTCGCACCGCACCACGTCCACCTGCTGACTGAGTTTGCCAATCCGCCCGTTCAACCACTAAAGCATGTGCATCTCCAACCGCAATAGCTAAACCCACCTTTAGCATCACAGGAACATCAATAACATCATCCCCAACATAAGCAATTTGTTCAGGTTCTAATTGCAGTTCTTCACTTAATGCTTTGAATGGAATCAGTTTATCATGTTCACCTTGAAAAACATGCCGCACCCCTAATTCATCTAAACGACGTGCAACAAGACGTGAAGTTTTCGCAGTGATAATGGCAATCAAGACACCAGTTGATTGCAGCAATTTCATACCCAAACCATCGCGGACATAAAACGCCTTCAATTCCTCTCCATCATTGCCTATATATAGACTACCATCTGTCAACACCCCATCAACATCAAATATAACTAAACGGATTCGTGCAGCTTTTTCAAGTACAGATTTAGTATAAACACTCATACCACACGCGCCCTCAATAAATCGTGCATGTGCAATACACCAATTAAAGAGCCTGCCGCATCCAGCACCAACAAAGCCGTAATTTTATGGGTTTGCATTAAACTCAGAGCATCAACAGCCAAATTATCCGCTGACACCTTCTTAAATGATTTAGTCATTACCTCTTTAATCATCGTTGTATGAACATCAAAATGTCTATCAAGCATTCGGCGCAAATCGCCATCAGTAAAAATACCCTTAACCTGTCCATTATTATCAACAACGGCAGTCATACCAAAACCTTTACGCGACATTTCGATTAAAGCCTCACTCAATGTCGCCGTTATTGGTACAATCGGTAGTTCCTCCCCCGTGTGCATAATATCACGAGTTAATAACAACAAACGACGACCTAATTGTCCCCCAGGATGTGAACGGGCAAAATCTTCAGCACTAAATCCCCTCGCCTCAAGCAAAGCAATCGCCAAAGCATCTCCCATCACCAAAGCAGCGGTTGTACTAGAAGTTGGTGCCAATCCTAATGGACAAGCCTCTTTTTCTACACCCACATCAATATTAACACTCGCCGCTTGAGCCAAGCTCGAATTAGGATTACCAGTCAGCGTAATAAAAGGGACTTTCAAGCGTTTTATCAAAGGTAAAATTGTCAAAATTTCATCAGTTTCACCAGAATTTGACAACGCCAACACCACATCTTTTGCCGTAATCATCCCTAAATCGCCATGACTCGCTTCACCCGGATGCACAAAAAATGCTGGGCTGCCAGTACTCGCCAATGTCGCAGCAATTTTATTGCCAATATGTCCAGACTTGCCCATACCAATGACAACAATCCGCCCCTCGCATTTAAGCATTAATTCACAAGCTTGTACAAAATTATCATTAATCTGTTTTGATAATGCAGTAATCGCTTGACATTCAGTCTCTATCACAGCCAAGCCTAACGCACGTAATTTCTCAGCCTCTTTTGACATGGCGATAAAATAATACCTTTAAAAAAGACATGACTAAAAAACACGCCAATGAAATAAATATAAAACTTACGCATTGACAAACGAATTTTTTTATTTTCTCCTTGGAGTCCAAACGAAATAAGCGTAGCTAAAGCTTTAGCTTTGGACCGTCCAAACGAAACGAAGTAAGCGTAGCTAAAGCTTCTTCGCTTCGCTTCGCTCCAAGTTAAATATAAAATCCTTATTTTCAGACAAGTATATGATTCATAATTTTAAATTTCTTCATTAGAAAAGGCAACCTGCTTGCCTTTGATTCTTTAATACTTGCCTTTTTTCTTTTTTCAACAAATGGAAATTTGATATTTTAACGCTATTGTTAAAGAAAAACCATGCCACTGCGTAACCGAAGAAGTTAAATCCACCACCTCCTTTTTATCGTCAGGTTCTCAGTACAGGACAATTTTTCTAACTCATTATAGTTGTCCGGAAAAAAACAGGTTTTTCATAGTTGGAGTCCAAAGCTTTAGCTTTGGGCGACCTGCCAAACGAAACGAAGTAAGCGTAGCTAAGTAAGCATAGCCAAAGCTAAAGCTTCTTCGCTTCGCTCCAAGTTAAATAGAAAATCCTTATTTCCGAATAAGTCTATTCTATTATAAAAAAATGTCCTGTACTAAAAAATTCTATCAAATTCCATTTTGTTATTATAAAAATTGGGAGAGAAATCTATTTGCCTAAAAAGGTTTTAACCTTAAGGTAGAAAATAATAAATCAAACAATATAATATTCATTCAATATTGGAATGTTGAAGAAAATCTATATAGGAACAAACACAAATGAAACCAATACCTTATGGCGTTTCTAGCTATAAAACCATTCAGCAAGAAAACGCTTACTATGTCGATAAAACCCAATATATTCCACAATTGGA
>JALWSU010000232.1 GCA_026993485.1 Thiotrichaceae bacterium
AAATCGGGTAACGCTATATATCGGAGTTCAAGCTTACCTTGATTAAACCTGCCAGGTTTTTAAAACCTGGCAGGTTTGTACTTAACTAAATCGGGTAACGCTATATATCGGAGTTCAAGCTTACCTTGATTAAACCTGCCAGGTTTTTAAAACCTGGCAGGTTTGTACTTAACTAAATCGGGTAACGCTATATATCGGAGTTCAAGCTTACCTCACTTGCCTGTATAGCCAAAGCTAAAGCTTTGGACTCTAAGTCAATTGGTCTAATGTTAAATTATTATTCACTATTTAAATATTTAAATTCTATTGGGGCTTATGAAAAAATTTTTCTCATTAATTGTTGTTATCATAGCTTTGAGTGCCGTCTTTTCGGTTAGCGATGCTCACTCGGAGCTGGAAAGTGCTGAACGGACTCACTTTATTGTCTTGATTCGAGACACTGGCTTGATGAATCCGGGGCTTAGTAGAAGGTTAAGAAAAAAGGGCATAGAAACGCCGTTAGAAATGATTGTCCCTACCTTGCCTAAACTTTTATTTGAAGGGGTTACTCCTAGCCAGCCAATTTATCATCCTGAACGCGATCATCTTTCTGTTGCCTTTGTTGGTATTCATAATACGACTAAGTCAAGTGAATGTAAAAGCGCACCCGGTTTGTCTGCACTGCCTAAACATCTCTTTCAGTGGCAACCCGTTGTTCAAGGACAAAGTCAAGCGGAGTTTACTAAATCTTTACGCCAGTGGATTCAAATGAAATGTCGCGCTAAAGCTGATGTTTCTTCTACTGTTTTAGCGCAAACGCTAATTTTGCCTTATGTGCAAGATAAATTGTCTCAGACATTGCGTTTTTCTCGTACTATTTTAGTTATGCTTGATAATGATGCTTTTTATGGTTTAACACTGCCAAGTACTGAATTAGCAGAATTAGCTACTAAAGAGCATGTTAAAGATGTAGATAAAGCGGCTACTATTGTTGATCGTGTTAGTACTGCCTTTCATATTTCTACGCCTCATGATTGGGTGTTTACAATTACACCTACTAAGCCACATAAAATTATGCAGGGTAATAAATTTTATCGTGATGGTACTAATACTTTGAGATATAGACTGGCTGAAGTAAAACCATTAGATACTAATGTTGATAATTATCTGGATTATTCTAAAACAGTTCTTTTGGATCGCCTCGCTATATCTAATGATAAATTGCAATTAGTACAACAGGGTGGTGGGAAAATTGGATTACGCTTACTGCCTTCAGAGCGTTTGCAGCCTGATAAAATTACATTGAGTTTTTTTAAGCAAGGTGGTGGAAATTGGTTAATTGGTAAACATAGCTTACCAAAATCAAAGGTTATTAATGTTGCTGATTGTATTAAAAATCAGGAGTGTGAAGTAGACACAGAGGGGGTGATTTTTGTACCTTTGTTGGGCAAAAATCTTTATTTATCGCCTGATGATGCTGAACTGAGTGCTGGAAAAATAGATTTTAAAATCAGATTTAGTTATAAGGCTAATGATGTTTATAATTTTCACTATGTTGATACTGATACCAAAACCGTTAAGATTCAACCTGTTAAACCTTATATTATTCCTGCTAATATGGGTTTTCCAAAAATTGTGTTGGATAATGAAACACTTGCAGATGAATATGATCCATCTCAAGATTCAGAAAATGGTTTAACACAGGAAATCGCTCGCGCTCGCATTGTTGCGGCAAGGAATGCTCTAAAACTCCTATATTTTTTGATCTTTGCAATATTATTAATTATTTTTGTTTATTTACTTTACCGATATTCTCCTGAACGCAGTTTCAAACCAAATTTAAAGTGGCAAGCAGCTAAAGAAATTGATATTAATTTCAATGAACAAGCTGGGGCAAGATTATTAGTTGGTACATTAGTTTTTATGAATGAAGGGAAGGTTTCTAAGTTGGGAGGCTTGTGTGGAAAAACTGGTTATCCTGATTATACAGTTGAATTTTCTCTAGCTTATAATAATGAAGCTTTAAAAGCAGGTGGTTTTTTATTATCTGATGATTCTGGCGTAGCTTTAGGTTTTAGAGATGTCAGCGAAGAGACTAATCTAATGCGTCAAATTAAATATCGTGTTAGTCATGAAACGCCTATTTATGTATTTTTAGCAACTGATGTGATTACTGATGTGATTCTTGATGATACTGCCTCCGTGCATACGGTTACTTTTGGTGGAGACAATAAGAATTTTCAAATCACCGTAGATTTATGGCGAGATAATAAGCGTGAGTTGACTCAGCCTCTTGAGTTCGAGATTAAATTGACACCTGAAGAGGCAAAGCCTCCATTAGTAATTTTCCAAGAATCTGAGGAGAGGCTTTATTTTCAGAAAGAGGAAAACTTAACTATTGGCACATTTCAGTTTCAGAGTCAAGCCAAACACTATTTTGCGAAAACATTTAAAGATAGTTTCAGTTTACGTGCTTATAAAGATAATTTGCCATTAGCAAAAGATGATGCTATTCGTTTAACTAATAATATTGTTGAAGTAGCTCCTTTCAAAACAGTTGAGGTTGAACTGATTATATTTTGTGATGGCGAGGTAATTCCAAATCCTGAACCGCCTAGTCAAGATTATTCGTTTAATCTGATTGGTGAATTTGCCCCTGGCTCAAAGCCTGATAATCATTGGTTTAGCCTCTATCGGGATCCCACAATTGCCGATTTACACTTAGATATTGTTCATTTTAATACAACCCGTCGTATTAATTGGGAAGACGGAAGCGAATATCCAACTTGTAAATTAGTGGAAAAAGGGATAGTTGAAGCTGAAGGGAAAAAATTATCTGAGCAAGAGTTAAAATTACCAGCCTTTCCAATTAAGTTTGATGGCAATACGCCACCTAGTACAGTATTTGAAATACATATTGGCAATACAGGCAAAGCTGGACGCGGTTGGGTTAAAGCTAATCTGAATATGGAGTTGAAATTTAAAGCGTTTGTACGCAATGCAATAACAACTAAAACTGGTTATGACATTGATGATGCACTTTGTGTAATTATGAGTGAATATGAAGGCGTATTTCACGGAAATGAAGAAGTTGTCATCAATGAAGGTGAGCCGATGGAGACAATTTTGGTTCAAATGGATGCAGCTACGACAATTGAGGATATTAAAGGTGGACGGATTGACTCTAAATATGCTCAGATTGAGGCTACACTTGATATTAATATTCAAGATGATTTGGGCAATCAAAAGCAGCATCAATTAACAATTATCGCGCCTATCGAATTAGAAAAATTGCCCCATCAAAATTGGCTTTGTATTGATTTTGGCACCTCTGCTATTGTGGCAGCTATTGGTATGGAAAATCAGCCCTATTTTTTACCATTACAAAAATTAGTTAGTGATGATAATAAAGATATCAATTTTGGGGATTTGGATTTTAGCAACGCTGAACATGGTACTGATTTTTTACCCAGTCAAGTTATTTGTAATGCTGATTTGCGCCAAGGGCAAGTGCAAAACCCAGAAATCAGAAAAGGCTATCCAACATTCCAACCAGCTTCTTTGAAACCAGGCGATGCCGATTTTCTTGGATTACCCGCAACTATGGAGCAATTAGGTGCAAACCCTGGACGGGTGATTTATTCTTTAAAAAGTTGGTTAGCACAGCCAACAGGAGATATTTCCTTATTGGAGCCAGTTCGGTATTTGGAAAGCGATGGGAGAGAAGTTGAACGCTATAAGCTTCCTTTGGAAGGAATACTTGAGTCTGGATTCGCCGCTTTAGCAGAAGCTTATATTACCGTTTCTTCTGTGTTTAAAAAGGGTGGACAAGTGGTTTTGTCTCATCCTAATACGTTTACATCGTTTCATAGGAAAAAATTAAAAGGTATTGCTTGTCGTGCTTTGAGTAAACCTTTAGGCATTGCTTTGCCTAAAGAACGCATTCGTTTAATTAGTGAATCGGATGCGGTGGCTTTTCATTATTGTCGTCAGCGCATGTTGGAGAATCGCAAACGAACTGGTTGGGAACGCTTATTGGTTTATGACTTTGGGGCTGGTACTTTAGATTTATCCTTAATACATGTGCGTTGGAGTAAAGATGGGGTTTATCCAGAAGAATGGCAGGTGGAAAATCGCTTAGGTGTACCAATTGCGGGAAATCATCTTGACAGTTTATTGGCACGATTGGTTGATAAATGCTTGAGGGATGAATCGGTTTTGGATTCGGAAATATTTGAATATCATTATCCTGTGGTTGATGTTGTGCTGAAACCGGAGAAAGAAAAGCAACATAGTCAGGCTATTTTTAAATTGTGGCAAAATCTTAAGGAAACTAAACATAATTGGGATGGTAAGGTGCCGTTTAGGTTGAGGGTATCTGCTATCGGTATTGCTTCTGATGTCGTTATTTATAAAAAAGTCGATGAATTAGATTCGGTTCCAGAATCTGATACTGATAGTGTTTTTTTGGAAGAAGAAGGTAATTCATTGTATTTGAATATTCCATCGAAGCTTGTACATGATTATTTGCAAGCATTTATTGATTTTGTCACCAATACTGTCATAGATGAATTGTTACAAGCGGTTAAGGTTAATGCACAAGATATTGATACAGTTATTGTTTCAGGGCGAGGCGCTCTTTGGCCTGGATTACGTCAGGGCGTATGGGATAAATTCCCAAATGCGGAAAAACCTAATTTGCAGGATAAAGAGGTCAAAAGCGCAGTAGTCAGTGGGGCGATTGCTTGGCAAGAATTAAGCCAGCTTCAGGATATGCGTGAACCTGATGTTAAACCGCGTTTAGGTATTTTACGCGAGGCTGATAAGACTTTTATCCCTGAAGAGGCGTGGGAATCTGGACCTATTGATTTGAGATCAAGTAGCACTTTTAGTCTAGTTCAGGTTGCTCATCAAAATCCTGATCCTAAGCAAGATATGCAATCTTTCCGTCGCTATTTTTATATCACATTGGCATCCTTGCGTCGTGAGTGGAAATGGAGTGCAGATCCGCACTTGTATGTAACTAATGATAATGGGATTATTCGTTTAGCGAATTCACTGGGTCAAAGTATTGATTTTAAAGGAGTTGGTTCTATTAGTCAGTTGTCATCAATGCCACCTTGGCCAATTGGGCAACCAGTGTTGGCGCCAGAAGAGTAATCGCTTAGCTGATGAGTTGTAAAAGGTTTTATTCGTTGTCTGACATTTTAATTCTATGGAAGAATAATTTAAGTCTAAACCTCTGAGGTTTTGAAAACCTCAGAGGTTTTTGGGCAAAATCTTTATCTGAACTATCATTAAGTTCAAGGATGGAGTACAACTAATCTTAGACAACGAATAAAAAAACAATCGGTTAGCTGAGGAAGAATAATTTAAGTCTAAACCTCTGAGGTTTTGAAAACCTCAGAGGTTTTTGGGCAAAATCTTTATCTGAACTATCATTAAGTTCAAGGATGGAGTACAACT
>JALWSU010000233.1 GCA_026993485.1 Thiotrichaceae bacterium
GTAGGGGCCTTGTGGTTGCCCTGTGAGGCTTGGGAACGAGAAAAACCTGCCAGGTTTTTAAAACCTGGCAGGTTTGGCTTAACTTAATGGCAGTGCTGTGAGGCTTGGGAACGAGAAAAACCTGCCAGGTTTTTAAAACCTGGCAGGTTTGGCTTAACTTAATGGCAGTGCTGTGAGGCTTGGGAACGAGAAAAACCTGACAGGTTTTGGAAACCTGTCAGGTTTAATCTCACCGATACAACCAAACTCGCATCATAGATAACAACTTATCCGTATCTACTGGCTTCGCCAAATAATCATTCGCACCCGCTTCAATACATTTCGCCTTATCTCCCTTCATAGCTTTCGCTGTTAGGGCAATAATCGGCAAATGACGGAAACGGCTTTGTTCTCTGATTTTAGCTATCGCTTCATAACCATCCATCTCTGGCATCATAATATCCATAAGCACCAGATCGATATTCGATTGTTTATCCAAAATTTCCAATGCCTCTTTACCTGTAGTGCCGACTATCACTTCCATTTGTTTTTCTTCTAAAACCGTCGTCAAGGCAAAGGTATTGCGAACATCATCATCTACAATCAAGATCTTTTTACCCTTTAATATGGCTTCCTTATCATGCAAATGTCGGAGCATTTCCTGTTTGTTTTCGGGTAACTTTGACTCTACTTGATGCAAAAATAGCGTGGCTTCATCCAATAAGCGTTCTGGTGAACGCACTTCCTTTATTGTGAGATTCTCACCAACATGCTGCAATAATTTTTCCTCTTCCTCGCTCAAGTCACGCTTGGAATGGATAATTACTGGAATTTGAGAGAGATTCTCATCTTGGTAAATATGCTCAAGCAATTGCAGAGCAGAGTTATCTTCCGCATCAACATCAATAATGATACATTCATAGATAACCTGTTGCAGTTGCTCAATTGCATCAGCCTTAGTTTTGCAAACTGTAGTTTCTACATCACCTTCTCCCACCAAATCAATAATTTGTTTTTGATGCTCCTCATTATCGACGACAATTAGTAACTTTTTCACTCTTTTAGACAGAAACCGCTCGATTTTCTTGAAAGCCTGTCCAATCATATCCATACTGACAGGTTTATGCAAATAGCCAATTGCACCCATTTGCTTAGCTTCTGAATCTTGGTCATCAGCTGACATAAAGTGTACTGGAATATGCCGCGTTTCTGGATTCTCCTTTAAATGTTCCATAACCGTCCAGCCATCAAGCTTAGGCAAGCAGACATCTAAAATAATCGCTTGCGGTTTATACTGTTCAGCCAGTTCTAAACCAGTTTTGCCATCCTCTGCCAACAAGACTTTAAAATGCCTCTCTCGTGCCAATTCTATTAAGACACTGGAAAATTTTGGATCATCTTCGACAATTAAGAGGATTTTATCTCCAGATTTCAAGTCATCCCGATCATCTTCAATTTTCTTCTTCGGAGCTTGAGTAACTTCTTCTGCCACTGTTTCTGGTGCAGTAGTAACTTGTGGCTTGGTTTCTGGCTTAGTTTCTGGTGTTTCTTCAACAGCAGATTCTTCAGTCTTATTCTTAATTTCTACTCTTTCAGGTAATAACAGCGTAAAAGTACTGCCTTTACCCTCTTCACTCTGTAAAACCAAATCACCACCCATTAATCTGGCTAATTGTCGGGAAATCGATAAACCCAAACCAGTACCACCAAAACGCCGACTAGTACTACCATCTTCTTGCTGGAAAGCTTCAAATATCAATTGTTGTTTATCTTTCTTAATACCGATACCAGTATCCGTGACACTAATCGCAATACTTTTATCAGCCTTTAAGCCCAGTAAACTCAGATTATCCTCTTCAGAAGGTCGTCCAATGCTAACAGTAATACTACCCTCTTGGGTAAACTTAAACGCATTAGAAAGCTGGTTGTTAATAATTTGATTTAGGCGTTGCCCATCTGTATATATTGTAGCAGGCAAGTCTTTATCGACATTAACATGAAATTCCAAATTCTTATCTTCAGCCATATGACTGAATTTCTGTTCAATTGTTGTTACCAATTTAGATATAGAGACTTCTTCGGGCTGGATTTCTATTTTGCCCGCTTCCACCTTGGATAAATCCAGAATTTCATTAATTAATGTCAGTAAATCAGAACCAGCACTGTGAATGGTTTTGGCATACTGTACCTGTTTCTCCGTGAGATTTTTATCTTTATTCCCAGCTAACAATTGTGCGAGAATTAACAAACTATTCAACGGCGTGCGTAACTCATGCGACATATTCGCCAGAAATTCTGACTTGTATTTACTCGCCAATTCCAATTCCTTAGCTTTCAGCTCAATTGCTTGTTTTGCCTTTTCCATTTCCAATTGGCTCTCTTGCAAGGCAATATTTTTCTCAACAATTTCCTTTTGTTGAATTTCTAAGGCTTTAGTCCTTTCTTCAAGTTCTTCATTAACTTCTCGCAGTTCTTCCTGTTGTGCTTGTAGTTCCTCAGATTGAGTCTGCAATTCTTCAGATTGACTTTGCAGTTCCTCATTAGATTGTTGCAGTTCTTGTTGTTGAGCTTGTAAAACTTTCTTTTGCTCTTCTAAGTCTTTCGCCTGCTGTTGCGTTTTTTCTAAAAGGATTTTCTGGCGAGTGCGTGCCTCAGCAGTGTTTACTGCTATCCCAAGGCTAGGCATCACTAATTCTAAAAATTGCTCCTTGAGCGGCGTGGTTATTTCAGCAAAACCTATTTCAACCACACCTTTTACTTCACTTTCATATAAAAAGGGACTAATAATTACATGATGTGGCACTGCCATTGCTAAAGAAGATTGAACAATATGCGTGTATTCATCAGGTGTATGGACACGGGAAAGCGTTTTCTTCTCTAAAGCAGCCTGCCCAATCAGCCCTTCGCCTACCCAAAATTTCTTCTCATAGTCAGCATCCTCATAGGCATAGGTAGCAATAATTTGCAAATAGGCTTGGTTCTTATTTTCATCGCCTTTATTCATCAAGTACAATAATCCAACCTCCGCCTTCAAATAAGTTGTCAAAATTGTGATCACATCCTTTGCCAACTTGGTGATGTCTTTTTCGCCACTCATATTTTGACTTAACAATGCTTGCCCAGTTTTCAACCAATCTTGTTCAGCATTTTTTGCGGTTGTCTCACGCAAAGTCTGCGTCATCTCTGCTAAGGAACGTCCTAATTCATCTTCATCAGAAAGCAGTTGGATTTCTCGGTTATAATCACCAGAGGCAATAGCATTAGCTTGCTCAATGGAATTTTTAAAACCCTCTTTTACTAAGCGGGCTGATTTCACTAATTCACCAATTTCATCTTTAGCTTCATACTTAACATCATCGTCAACTAATTTTCCCTTAGCGATAAACTTAAAATGCTGATTCAGCAATGACAAAGGCGTGGTTATAAGCTTAGTGGAAGAATTAATTAAAACAATAGTTACAAAACCTGTCAATAAAAGAATGCCCCCTAATAACCACCCCAATTCTCTAATACTGGCAAAAGCCTCAGCCTCATCAATCTCAGCAATTATTGCCCAAGTGGTATCACCTACTTTCAAAGGTGTATAGGCGGATAACACTGGCTGCCCCCTATAATCTAAAATTATTTTTTCACCAGTTTCTCCTCGTTCAATCACTGCACGAGTCGCTTCCGTTTTCACTGCACCTTGCGTAGGATTTGCAAAAGAAGCTATGATTGAATGATTTTCTGGATCAAGATAAGAATTAGAACGCATGAGCATATCGCTACCAACCAAATAGCTTTCCCCAGTTTTGCCCATGCCAGTACGTTCCTGCATAATTTTACTAATGGCCTTATCACTTAATTGCAAAGCAATAACCATTTGAATCTTACCATCCCTATTAACCAGTGCTTGGGCAATAAATGCAGCAGGTTCTCCATTGCTAGGTTCATAAGGTGCGAAATCACTGATCGCAAATTTTTTCGTTTTTAATGTTTTTCTGACAACTTTACCCAATTCAGAATCTGCATATTTGCCTGTGAGAATATTAGTATGATAGTCAGATTCATGTGCTACTGTGTAAAAAATTTCACCCTGAGGATGGATCAAAAATAAATCATAGTATTGATACGCTTTAATATATTTCGCAAAAAAGTCCTCTCGACTATCCTTAATTTTAGGAACAATTTCCTTTTCCCAAGAAGCTACAGAAAGTAGAGCCCAGTTAAGTCCTTGAATTTTTATAGGTACATAACCAATTAATTCTAATTCATTCAGGTGATTGAATCTAACATTAACGCCAGACTCCCCTGCCAAGCCCTGAAGAGCCGCCTGTTTCTTACCGATAATCGGATCACCTACAACAGCTTGTGTACCATTTGAAAATTTTCTATGGCTACGATAAGTGATTTGATTATTCCATTCGGCAACCAGATAAGCTTCACCAATTTGTTCCTGCTTTTGATTCTGGCGAATTTGTTTTTCGGTTTCCATGAGATTATAAATCGCATCTGGTAAAATACTGAATACCACAACGGCAGCAATTTCACCCGATTTAAAAACCGGTGTTGCCATAAAAGCAACTGTTTGATTATTCGCCAGAGCGTAAGGCTCAAAATCTTGAATCACAGCAGTTTTCAGTGATAAAGCTTTTTGAAACACTTTATCTAAACCACTATTCTTTAAAAGAGCGTTATGCGACAGAACTTTGTTAAATTCCATACCACCTTTGGCTGTGTACATCACCTGCCCATTTTTGGGATTAATTAAAAATACATCATCATAACCATATTGTTTCCGATACTGGGCAAATTCATTATCCAATTTCTCACGAATGCTATCCCAAATTTGAGCATTATTCTCTTTACTCTGAAGCAAAGTCTCAAATTTAATGATACTTTCCACTAAGAACTGATTTTCGGATAAAACTCTAAGGTTATTAAAACGTTCTTGAAAATACATTTCCAGATTATCTTTCAAATCATATAAGGACTGTTTCAAGTCTGTTACAGCTTTCTCATTAACATGAGTTACCATCTCAAGCAAAACTTGAAGATCATTTTTACGTTCTTGAAAAAAAGACGTAAGTTGAGTTTTTTTGATTTCCCGCACACTCTCTAATTGAGCAAAGGCGATATTAGACAGCGCCGTTCGGCTTTCTAGCCAAGCAAAGCCTCCAATAGTCAAGAGGGGAATTAAACCAATAAGTAGCGCAAACACTAGTATCTTAGTTCGTATTTTCAGGTCTTTAAAACCTATCATTTAATTTCCTCCAATTAGTAATTGAGGTTACGCACCTAGCTTCAATTCGCCTATGGCTAAAGCCCTAGGCTAAAAGCTAAAGTCGGCTAAAGCCGACTGTTTACTAAGTCCACAGGCTAGAGTGGTAAAGTGCTAATTAGCTTTAGCTGACTTTTACTTTTAGCCTAGGGCTTGAGCCGCGGCGAGGCAGATTGATTGAAGCTGGGTGCGTAACATCAG
>JALWSU010000234.1 GCA_026993485.1 Thiotrichaceae bacterium
ACCCAGCCAATACCACTGCGAGCAAATAGCCAAAACACAGGCAATAAATAATTTAAGTGAACAAGTAGCGATAACAACAGCACATTCCCAAAGAGTAGAACAACAACAGTTAATATACGACATAACATGTTATCAAAGCGCAGCAATAATCACTAATTTTCAAGTGCTAGACAAGAAATATAGAAATAACAAATATATTTATCATGTGCAAGGAACTGTTACTATTCCTTAAGGAGTGTGCAAGGTAACCTTGCACTCCAAAGTCATCGGAGTGCAAGGTTACCTTGCACGAGTCGTTCAAGGTAACCTTGAACTCCAACATTCCCTAATTCCCACGCGCCAGCTTTTTACTCGTTCCCACGCTCCAGCGTCACTGCCATTAAGTTAAGACAAACCTGACAGGTTTTTAAAACCTGTCAGGTTTAATTTCTGTTGGAGTTTCAAAGACCTCCGAGGTTTTGAAAACCTCGGAGGTCTGATTTTAAGGCGGCATTATTGAGACGGGAGCTTTTGTTTCGCCGCCTTTTCAATCTTAGCCCAAGAATCGCGTAAAGTGATAATACGATTAAATACTAATCTATCTTCTGAACTATCTACAGCATCAACACAAAAATAGCCTTGTCTTTCAAATTGATAGCGTTCTCCAGCTTGGGCATTGGCTAAACTGGATTCGACTTTGCTATTAGTTAAAATTTCCATTGAATCTGGATTGAGTGCGGCTTCTAAATCAGTGCCACTGGCTCCGGGATTGGGTACTTTAAATAAACGATCATAAAGGCGAACTTCTGCTGTTATCGCATGTGCTTCTGAAACCCAATGTAAAGTTCCCTTAACTTTCCTACCATCTGGTGATGAGCCGCCGCGTGTTTCTGGATCATAAGTGCAACGTAATTCAATAATCTTGCCCTCATCATCTTTGATTACACTTTTACAAGTAATATAGTAGGCATAACGTAATCTAACTTCGCGTCCAGGGGCTAAGCGAAAGAATTTTCTCGGTGCAACTTCACGAAAGTCTTCTTGTTCTATATATAAAACCCGTGAAAATGGAATTTTACGAGACCCCATAGTTTCATCATTGGGATGATAAGGTCCATCTAATTGCTCAACTTGATCTTCAGGGTAATTCTCAATTACTACCCGTAAAGGTTTTAATACTGCCATTACTCTGGGGGTTTTGGGATCTAAATCAGTTCTAATACAATTTTCTAAAACGCCCATTTCAATCTGGGTATCATTTTTAGTAATACCGATACGATCACAAAAATCTCGAATCGCTTCAGGTGTATAACCTCGTCTTCGCATACCACTTAAAGTCGGCATTCGTGGATCATCCCAACCACTAACATGTTTTTTTTCAATGAGTTCATTTAATTTTCGCTTACTTAAAACCATATATTTCAATGATAAGCGAGCGAACTCTATTTGTTGCGGATGGCAAGGAGTTTCTAAATTATCTAAAATCCAATCATATAAGGGGCGATGATCTTGAAATTCTAAAGTACAAAGAGAATGGGTAATCCCTTCAATCGCGTCAGAGAGGCTATGGCAAAAATCATACATGGGATAAATACACCACTTATCACCAGTATGATGATGTGTAACATTGTTGATAATGCGATAAATAATGGGGTCTCGCAGATTAATATTCGGCGAATCCATAGCAATTTTAGCGCGTAACACATGCTCACCATCAGCAAATTCTCCTGCTTTCATGCGAGCGAATAAATCCAAATTTTCTGCAATTGAACGCTCACGATAAGGGCTATTTTTACCCGGTTCACGCAAAGTGCCGCGATAAGCTTTAATTTCTTCGCTACTTAAGCTACATACATAAGCTTTATTCTTTTTAATTAATTCAATGGCATATTGATATAGCTGCTCAAAATAATCTGAAGCATGTCGTAAGCGGTCGCCCCAATCATAGCCCAACCAATGTACATCGGCTTTAATTGATTCAACATATTCAACATCTTCCTTAGTGGGATTACTATCATCAAAACGGAGATAACATTTTCCGCCTTCATATTCCGCTGCGATGCCAAAATTTAAACAAATGGATTTAGCATGACCAATATGCAAATAACCGTTAGGTTCGGGAGGGAAACGAGTTACGACTCGCCCGTCATTTTTATTATTTTTCACATCTTCGGCAATAATTTGACGAATAAAATCGTTTGGAACCTGCTTTTCTGTAAGTGTACTTTGCGCTTTCATTAATTAACCTAGTTATTTCAAGAATTGGAGTCCAAAGCTTTAGCTTTGGCTAATCAAAGCCAAAACTAGATAAAAATTATACTCGACTATCAAGTTTTTTTTGCTTGACAAAATTTACTCAAGATTCATTTAAATAAATTAATTATTTATCTAAAAAAGCTACTCAAGTAGTGAGTGAATCGCGTTAGTATTTTTTTAACTACAGGGATGAGTTATAAAAAGGGATAAGGCAAAAATATAAGTGTTTTTATCCGCTTTTATAACTCATCCCTGTAGTTATTGAAACGCTTATAATAAGAATATAAATATTTGAATTTATTAAATATAAATTATTATTAACCAGCAACTTGATAGTCGAGTTATATGGAGTAAGATTAGTCTAATGTTAGATGAGAATAAATGTAGTAAAGCCTTACTCAGACTCGTCTACTTCCTCATTACCAAATTCTAGAATCTTAGCTAATCCCACCAATTGTTCACCTTTGGTTAAACGAATCAAGTTTACACCTTGCGTATTGCGGCTAACAACCGAAATCCCAGCAACTGAAGTACGCACCAATGTGCCACGATTGCTAATTAGTACAATATCATCTTTTTCTTCAACTTGTACGGCGCCAATTACTTCCCCATTACGTTTTGAGGTTTTTATAGCTATAACTCCTTTACCTCCACGTCCTTTGGTTGGGTAATCATCAACTGGGGTGCGTTTGCCAAAACCATTAACTGTCGCCGTTAGTATAGTTCCACCTGGATGGGCAATAATCATAGAAATTACTTGATCATCTGGAGCTAGTTTTATACCGCGCACACCACGAGCAGTTCGGCTCAAGGCACGCACTTTTTCTTCACTAAAACGCGCTGCTTTGCCACCTTTGGTAAATAATAAAACATCCTGTTTACCATCGGTTAGAGCTACACTCATTAAACGATCAGCTTCATTTAAGCGCAGAGCGATAATGCCATTAGAGCGAGGGCGGGAGAAATGACTAAGCTTGGTTTTTTTCACCGTGCCTTTTTCAGTAGCCATAAAGACAAATTGATTTTCAGTAAATTTAGAAACTGGCAAGATGGTATTAATCCGCTCTTTTTCCTCTAATTGCAACAAATTGATAATCGGCTTGCCTCGTGATTGACGGCTGGCTTTAGGCAATTGGTGTACTTTTAACCAATAAACTTTTCCGAAACTAGAAAAACATAAAATCGTATCATGAGTATTAGCCACAAACAATTTATCAATAAAATCCTCTTCTTTCATTTGCGTTGCGGATTTACCTTTACCACCCCGTTTTTGAGCCGAATATTCGCTAACTGCTTGTGCTTTAACATATCCTTCATGGGATAATGTTACTAATACGTTTTCTTGAGTGATTAAATCTTCAATACTCAAACTGACTCCATCTTGAATTATTTGAGTACGTCGCTCATCACCATATTCATCACGAACTGCTATTAGTTCTTTGCGGATTACTTCCATTAAACTATTGGTATTATTTAAAATATCCAATAATTCCTTAATCCTAACTAATAAACTTTGAAACTCTTCATGAATTTTATCCTGTTCTAAGCCAGTTAAGCGATGCAAACGCAATTCTAAAATCGCTTGTACCTGTGCAATAGATAAACGATAACCAGCTTGAGTTAATCCAAATTCAGCAGCAAGTCCCTCTGGGCGCAAAGCTTGCGCGTCTTCTCCTTGCAACATATTTGTTAGCACACTCGATTTCCAGATGCGCTCTAATAACAGGGTTTTAGCTTCTTGAGGATTTTTAGCCGCCTTAATCCCCACAATCATTTCATCAATATTACTTAATGCAACCCCTAAACCTTCTAAAATATGCGCCCTTTCTCTTGCCTTACGCAATTCAAACACACTGCGTCGAGTTACAACTTCCTTTCGATGGCGAATAAATTGCTCAATCAATTGCCGCAATGGGATAAGCCGAGGTTGCCCGCCGATAAGAGCAACCATATTAATCCCAAATACGCTTTGCATTTGCGTATGTTTAAATAAATTGTTTAATACCACTTCAGGAATTTCACCACGCCGCAATTCAATTACCATCCGAATCCCTTCTTTATCGGATTCATCACGCAAGGCTGTAATACCCTCTAATTTTTTCTCTTTAACTAATTCCGCAATTTTTTCGAGGAGACGGGCTTTATTCACCTGATACGGTAATTCTGTAACAATAATTTTCTGTTTACCATCCTCATCTCCCTCAATTTCGGTACGAGCGCGAAGATAAATGCGCCCACGCCCAGTCTCATAAGCCTCCAAGATACCAGCTGCGCCATAAATAATCGCCGCAGTCGGAAAATCAGGTCCAGGCATTAGCTGCATCAAAGCTGCAACGCTAATTTCAGGATCATCAATAAAAGCTAGACAGGCATTTATTACCTCGCGTAAATTATGGGGTGGAATATTAGTCGCCATCCCAACCGCAATACCACTAGAGCCATTGATGAGTAAATTTGGAATCCGTGTTGGTAATACAGAGGGTTCTAGTTCAGATTCATCATAATTAGGAACAAAATCAATAGTTTCTTTATCAATATCCGCTAATAATTCATGAGCAATTTTTGCCATGCGGATTTCCGTGTAACGCATTGCAGCTGGAGAATCTCCATCTACCGAGCCAAAATTTCCCTGCCCATCAACTAACATATAACGCAAAGAAAACGGCTGCGCCATACGTACAATCGTGTCATATACAGAAGCATCACCGTGCGGATGAAAACGCCCCAAGGCATCACCCACAATGCGTGCCGATTTTTTATAGGGCTTATTCCAAACATTACCGAGTTCGTGCATAGCATATAAAGAACGCCGATGCACAGGCTTAAGCCCATCGCGTACATCTGGTAAAGCTCTACCCACAATCACGCTCATAGCGTAATCAAGGTATGATTGCTTCATTTCGTCTTCAAGATTAACTGGCAATATTTCTTGAGCAAATTTAACCATTTATATTTATATATCCTAAAATTGGCAGTATTGAGTGGAAAATGTTAAAAGATGTGCATATTATATCATAAATATAAGATTAATTAAGGAATGAAATCAAACCTCAAACTAAGTACTTAACCATAAGTTTTATGATATTTTTATCGTTTTTTCTCGTTCCCAAGCTGGAGCTTCATTGCCATTAAGTTAAGAAAAACCTCCAAGGAAAACCATACCTCGGAGGTTACAAATACAACGACCTCCGAGGTATGG
>JALWSU010000235.1 GCA_026993485.1 Thiotrichaceae bacterium
GTATCAACTATACTGGGATTACTAAAGCCACGCGGGACGACTAAACGCCACAGCCAAGCTAATGCTGGTGGCAAAATATGAACCATTCCGATAATACCGTAAGTCGGTTTTTCTCGTGTACAGGGTGGAGTCCTAATACCCATACTCCGAATATCTATACTAACGGGTTCCCGCGCTACAATTTCTGGAATGATTGAACGTGGTATAACAACTCGTGGATTTGGGCAGGTGACACCGGGGCTGTCTTCAATATGTTCCCAAATTAATGCTCTACTACCTGGAACTGCATCAATATTCAGGAATAACAAAGGCTTTGACGGGACTGCGGTTAGTTTTTCTAGTTCGGGATCAACTCCATACTCGTTGATATGATCAACGCGGACGAACCAAGCATCTTCAGCATCCATAAGCCAAAGTTTGCAGTTATCTTGTTGGATATCGGGATGGCATAGTGCCATATCGTCACAAATTGGTTGCAAATCGCAAGTGCGTTGAATCTCTAAATAAAGTTTTTCACCAGTAATAATATTTTGCCCTTTTAACATCCGCCCATCGGGTAAACGATGGGGTTGTTCAAGCATTTCACTTTTACCACTACCACTAGCACCCTCGTGCATAAAAGTTACAATATTATCATAGGGTGTTATTACTTGAACCGCAGAACAATGAGCTGTCACCCACCCTTCCGCTTCGCCTTGGCGTATCAAGGCACCATAAACTCCTTTTTTCGCACTAGGCCCTGGATAGAGATTGTATGAAAATATCTCATGAATCTCTTCCAAACGATTATGAACTACAATTTGTTTATTATCAAAATGTGTTTGTCGAAATGGCGGAGCTACATAAATAATCACTTTGGGAGCAAAGGAATCGCCTACCTCTTTAGAAGAAACAATTCCTTGTAATAGAGCCAGTCCCAAGGCAAAAAATGCCGCATTCAGCGGAACGATTGCGAGGGCATCTTCGCCCATATCATATGCACCAGTTTTAAATGCAAATACGGCTAAATCTTGTTTAGCTAGCCAAGCAAAAGTTTCTTGTCTTAGTTGAGTAAAGTCTTCATTGAAGCGATCATGAAATCTGGGTTTATCTGATGGTTGCTTATCCCCAATTAACATACAATCTGGATCACGTCTCCGCATGTTAGGATCAGGATAGTTGGCGACAATGCCATTGCGTACCCGTGCTACAGTGGCTTCTGTAACCAAACTACCATCAGGTAGTTCGTACTCTACTTTAAAGTAATCTTGTTTAGCATTACCACAAGCTAAATCTAGCAGTTGTTCGGTATTATCTGCGATGACTAAGTTGGGACAATTATCAAAAATTTTGATAAGTTCAGGGTATTTAGTTAAATTTTTTAATAAGTTAGTTTTCATTTATTCTAGTTGTTATGGAACGGAGTGCAAGGTAACCTTGCACTCCAGGCTCGAATTTAAATGTTTTTGGAATTTGAGTGCGTAATATAACTTTGGATTATGGCGAACTGTTTTCAACCCACCGTCTTTCTCTGGTTAAAAATCATAACTATAAGTTTTAATCCGGTATCGCCACCCAGCTAACCATTTCTCCTCATTCTTACCTTCTGGGGCATTTCGTACACGGCGTGTAAGTACTTTATCAGCTGCCTGAATAAATTCATCTATCGCACTATCTTGATCATCACCATACATATTTTGTAAGACTTGCAATAATCCCCAGCCTTCGCCATTATAGCGTTCATTCGGATTAATACCTTCGCCTTTGAAATTGACATAATCAACTAAGGCATAAATCCCCTGCGGTGTTTTCTCCATTCGCTCAAATTGCTTTCGGACTTGTTGACGTTCTTCTATATTCTTTAAAGACTTCAACATTTTTGGTAAGGCATTTTTCAAACGTTGGACGATAAATTCCACTTGTAGGGGAATCGTGTTTTGTAGCAGTTCGCGTAGTTCATCCATTTGTTTACTGTTTTGAGCCTGATTGAATGCTTCCTGAGAAGCCCAAGGACAATTGGGTTGTTGTATCCACTTGGGTATTATTTTAACTGGGTTCTGCTTCTTCAAAAATTGAACCAATTTTGGAAATTGAGCCTCAAAACGCTTTGTCACTTGATTTTCTGGATACCAAATAAAATGACCAATACCGAGTGAAACAAAATTTTCATCATTATTCCAAACAATCAGGTTTTCTACCTTGCCAGCTCCCTCATTCATCCAAATTTTCTCTCCAATTTTTTGGGCATCTTGGAAGCTTATTGGGAGGTTATTTTGCGGTTTTACTTTTGCAGTTGGAGCAGCAGCAATTATTCTTCTGGTTTTTGCCACCTCTGCGATTTTACTGCTTGAGCAGGATGATAAGAAGAGCATCATAGCAGCTAATAGTGATAATGAAAAAATCGTTTTTGAGATCATTAAGAAATTTCCTTTTGTTTGTTAAGTACCCGTGCAAGAATAATCTGATATATTTTTCTCGTTCCCACGCTCCAGCGCACTATCTTATACATCAGTTTTTAAATAATTGATTTAATTGCGTTTAATCCTGAAACTCCTCACAGGGCGACCACAAGGGATTGCCCCTACATCACTGTTTGTAGGGGCAATCCCTTGTGGTTGCCCTTGTGTAGGGGCAATTCCTTGTGGTTGCCCTCAGTTATTAAAAAATTAATTTAAAATTTTTAACAATATAAAATCCAAGTAAGGCATTCATCATCGCCATATTAGAAAATTTATTTAAATCTTCTAATGTTATTGCTGCCACAATAATTTTATTCTCTCTCAATAACCGCTCTCGCATTGTCCCTTTTAATAAAGGGGTTATTGGAGTAATCCATTTATTTTTATATAAAAATGCCAAATTGGCTATAGAACTATCGGTGACAAATCCTTTTTTAATGATGATAATTTCATCAGCTTCATCTTTGAGTGCCACTAAACTATTTAGGTGGCTACGATTAAGATATTTATGGTTATAGACTATATTATTATCTTGTACTACTTTAAAGGTTTTAAAGTTCCGATTTTTTTCACAATAGGGACTATATTCAATGCGTTCTATGGTTTTTGAATAGATAATTCTACACTTATAAATACCATTTTGTGAGGGTGCTTGGATAATCTTTTTGAGATTAATATAATTTTGGGCGTTAAATAACATTCGTCTGGCATAATTTAAACGCGCATTATGGTATTCCAAAAATTGAGCTTTGCCATTAACTATTTTTATCGTTTCTAATAATTTGTTCATGCCGGACTAGATTAATTTGGGTAATTCTACTATAAGTTGATTGAAAATCAAGATAAAAAATTTTTATATTAAAATTATTTAATTTTTTTTTAAATTAATACTTGCAATTATCAAAGTAAATCTATATAATCTGTCTCGTTGATGCGAGGTGGAGCAGTCTGGTAGCTCGATGGGCTCATAACCCATAGGTCGTCGGTTCAAATCCGGCCCTCGCTAGTAATTCTAATAATTTGTTCCCATATGCCAGAATGGGACTCCTGATTTACCCCCCCCTCCTCCCTTGAAACTCAAGCACCAAGCACTGTTGTAAAAAAGCAACAGTGCTTTTTTTTTGTATTTTTTTTTACCTTGATTTATTATTTCCCCGAACACTCATCCTAAAAACTGCATTATGAAAAAAATTTTATTTGCGTTTTTTTTATTAATCCTTTGTGAAAATACTCTAGCCGATAATTATGATAATACTAGAACTACCATTAGATTATCACCCCATGTGCGTGTAATTCCAAGGGAAAAAACTATTCCAACCATTTCTATAGAGAAAATACACCAGCTTCTCAATCAGCCTCGTTTGATTACTGAAACTGAAATTGAAAGTGCTGGCTATCTTATTGGTAATGCTGATAGAACAATTTTATTAACCAAAGGTCGTGAATTTTATGCCACAGGTTTATATAAAAATACCCCTGGGAGTAAGTACATAATTGTGCGTGTTGGCAAAACCTATCGGAATCCAAAAGATAATAGTGGTGATGTATTGGGTCATGAGGCAATTTATCTTGGAGATGCTGTTGTCACAAAAGCCACAGATCCAGTTACCTTAAAGCTTACTAAAGCTAAGCGCGAAATCATGGCGGGTGATCTTTTACTACCTGAAACAGATACAGGTAATATTTATAAAGATTTTTATCCACATTCACCAAAGTACTTAGAGGATGCCTACATTATTGCAGTGGTTGATGATAATTTAATTATTGGTAGTAACCAAATTGTTATTATTAATAAAGGCTCGGTAGATGGTATAGAAAGAGGGCATATATTGGCTGTCAATAAATTAGGTAAGCCAATTTTTGACCCAATTAGGGAAGAAAATGTCATGATGCCCCCAAGAAATGCTGGTACTCTCTTGATATTTCGCACCTTTGAGCATGTTAGTTATGCCTTAGTGATGAAAGCACATTTGCAAATCAAGTTATTTGATCCAGTGGCTATCCCTTGAATGCAGAAGAATATTGGCTGGCTTTAGTGCATGTTCCTCGCCTAAAGCCAATTAACTTTCTACAGATTCTCAATCACTTTGGTAACCCACGCGCCGTCTTTGAGGCGGATCCAGATGAATGGCAAGCCCTGAAATTGAGCGCAGATGTGATCAATTATTTACAAAATCCGAATTGGTATCTTGTTGAAAAAGATATACGATGGTTAGCACAACAACATCATCATTTGTTGACTTTACATGATTCAAACTATCCGCCGCTGTTGCGCGAAATTTATGCTCCGCCGCCGTTATTATTTGTACAAGGTGATTATCGCTTATTGTCTAGCCGACAATTAGCCATAGTTGGCACACGCCGTTCTAGCGAGGAGGGTAAACAAATTGCTTGGAAATTTGCTCAGGCTTTATCTCATCTAGGGTTTAGCATCACTAGCGGTATGGCATTAGGCATTGACGGTGCTAGTCATCGGGGTGCATTAGCGGCTACAGGTAAAACCATCGCCGTTGTTGGACACGGATTAAACCAAATTTATCCTCCTCAACATAAAATGCTGGCTCAAAAAATCATCCAAACTGGTGCCATAGTTTCAGAATTTACACCTGATACTCCAATTAAGCGCGAACATTTTTTGCGTCGCAATCGTATCATCAGCGGCTTGAGTTTAGGCACATTGCTGATTGAAACCCCTGAACGTAGCGGGGCATTATCTACAGCACGTTCTGCGATTGAACAAGGGCGTGAAGTTTTTGCCGTGCCTAGTTCAATTCATAACCCCTTAACAAAGGGTTGTCACCAAATGATTAAAAACGGGGCTAAATTAGTTGAAAAAATAGAAGATATTCTTGAAGAATTGCCAAGTTATAAGTTATAGGTGCTAAGAATAATGTTAGCAGTAAAAAACCTCAGAGGTTTTTAAAACCTCTGAGGTTTATACCAAGTTATAAGAATAATGTTAGCAGTAAAAAAACCTCAGAGGTTTTTAAA
>JALWSU010000236.1 GCA_026993485.1 Thiotrichaceae bacterium
TTGTTCAATACGTTCGACATACTTCAATATTTGTTGTCGATTTGCTTCACTTTTTAAACGTTGAATTTCAATTTCCATTTTGTTTACCTTTTATTAACAATGTCCAAACCTCCGAGGTTTTCAAAACCTCGGAGGTTTAAAAAATATAGTAGTATTATCAAATCTTTAAATATCAACATTATATGTTACTTTTAATCAATTTTGAAACCAATCAATAATTAAAAACTTGATTATCCAATTATAGGTGTATTTTATGCAATCGGTTAATGCTATAAGTCTAAGTAAGTCCTATAATAGAATTCTTACCATCCTCTCACCTCATGATTTTGAGACATTTCATGGATAAACCAGTCAAAATCATAGCTGATAGCTTTTATATGTTGGTTTTTGTCTGTAACCAAAGTTGTAAATGATATATCTTTCATATCTAAATTTTTGGCTTCTTTATAATAATTTTCTATCATTTCTTTTGAATGGGTAGTGGCAAAGATTTGACAGTTCGCTTCTTTAGCAAGATTAAAAATAATTTGCCATAATTTTTTATAATGAAGATAATGAATCCCATCTTCAATTTCGTCAATAAAACAAGCTCCATCTTGGGATGCCCAAATAGCACAAATTATACTGATAAATCTCTTAATACCTTCTCCAAATTCAGATAAAGCTACCCAACCTTCTTCTCTATTTAAAACAAATAATTTCGGTTCACCTAAAATAAAGTCAAATTCGACAATGTTTTTATCAAAATTTTCTGCTAAGGAATTATTAACTAAATTCTTCTTTCTGGCAATTTGAATTCTTGAAAAGAAATATGATAATAAATCATTATTGATAGGAAAAGCTGGTATAAAGTTAATGTTGTTATTCTCAATAGTTCTATTTTCCATCAATTTTGGCATTTCATAACTAGCATAAGTTTTACTGACTCCGTTTACTTCTATAATGATAGAATCAGTCTTAATATTAACAGCAGTTTTATTAATGTTTGAATTAATACAAATTTTCTCTAATTTCTTGTTATGTCTAAAATCAGATAATTCTAAACTGCCTCGTTTTATGAATGAACTAATATAGTGTTCAATATCATGGCTATGGAAATTTATATAGCAAGATTCTAAGAATGTTGTTTTTCCAACATTATTTTTTCCAGAAATCAAGTTGATTTGCCTTAAGCCTTCTATTTTAAAGTCATCAAAGACTTTGAAATTCTTTATTATTATTTCTTTTAACTTCATTATGGGATTTTCTTATATATTTGTTTAGCTTGGGAACGAGTAAAACCTCCGAGGTTTTCAAAACCTCGGAGGTTTGTTACCTACTATAACAACACTTTTTTAATATAATCAACATTTTGTCCATCTTTGCTAATTCCATATTCAAATTCAGTGGGTGAAATTAGCCGAATATATACATCTGCTTCTGCATCTATTGGTTCGATTTTGAGGCGTTTAATTTTGACTGCATTGTCTTTTATGGGTAGTGTGTTTGTAGTTGCTAGGGGTGAGGATGTGTAATAGACTTCAAAATAGGCATCGCCTGCATCTATAAAGGGTTTCCAGGTTTGGTATTCGGTTTCGCGGCTGATGATGGTTTTGAAGTGTTTTCTGCGGTTGATGCCTAAATAGTATTTGAATCGAATATCTTGTTGCTGGATATTGCGATCTATTACTAATATACGTCCTCCTGGGCGGGTTTCTATTAATCCAAAGGCTACCCCGGTTTTGCCATTCGGTTGTTCATAATCTCCTTGATTGTCTATTGGTGGATATAGTTTGAACTCGCCTTGATAGGGTTCGGGTTGGTTTTGCATTTGGGACTTTTCTTTGTCCATGTAAAGCTGGAATAGTTCTTTTACTAGGGGCGATTTGCTAGAATTTCCCGCTAAAAATATATGTACTTCGTTGATGTCTAAATTGATTTCTTGATGATAATTAGCAAAGGCTTCGCGTAGTGCTTCAAAAAAAGATTTTACCCCTTTTTCTATGCGTGCTTTGAGTTTTTGCAATAATTCAGTTTCATCTACTTGTAAGCTAATATTCGGTTTCATACGCCCGTTGCGATCGTATAGATTGACTGTAATTACGCCCTGAAAAATTTCTTCTTCATTTTCAAAGGATTCTCTTTCCCAAAAGGGTCGCATTTCTTTGACTACGCTGACTAAATTTAATCTGGCTTCTCTGGAGTCGGATAGTAGTAGTTCGCTGCCTGCAAATGCTTGGCATTCTGGCGGTTGCATAAAGCTGATTGCTTCTTCGCGTAGTTCATCGCTATTGTGTTTAAATACTTCAAATGCCAGTATATTTAATAAGTTTTCTCCGCCTAAATAACGGTCGCCGCCTGCACCAAAATGTTCGATTACATAATCGTATCGCCTTTCGTTACGCTTATTTTCATCTGCCCAGCGAAAAATGCCAAAATCAAAGTCAGTGGTACCGCCGCCAAAGTCAAAGATTGCATAAAATAGGCGTTCGGTTTCGCCCAAACCATAATGTTGCAACGCTATTGCTGCGTAGGCGGCTGGTTCGCTGGCTCCAGCTTTTACCTCTAATTCTGCGATTCTTTCCCCAATATCGGGCAAGGAGCGGGCAATGCCTTGTTTAAAACTCTCGGTAATTTTGTCCCTTACTTCCATTTCATAAGTTACTGGAAAGGATAAAATATAGCGTAGATAAACGCCGTTAAACTGATTATTTACATACAGCCCGATATAATAGGCGTATAGTTCGATGGGGTTAAAATCTCCAGTTTCCAATTGCAAAAAGGCTGGTAACTCAAAGACATGGTTTTTATAATCTTCAATTTTGAGCTTGCGTTGTGGCTGCCCCGCCCATTGTTTTAGTTCGGTAAAATAGGCATTGAAATTGTCCGAATGGCTTTTTTCCAAATTGTCATAGGCAGTATGAGAGACTGTAACATCTTGCCAACGAGTATTAGGACGCCGCTGTTTGGCTTGATATGCGGCTAAAAAATTCTTTAAATCTCGAAATTCCATCACAGTGGGATTTTCAAAATGATATGCTTCTGCCTTTTTATGCCAATCCCCAATGCCAACCCGCAGGGGCATAATGGTTTCGCTTTCGGTTTGCTGCACTACCACTGTGCTTTTAGTGCCAAAATCAATGCCGATGATGCCATCGACAATGGAACTGGCAGGGTCTCTTGCTACTAAGGGCTTGCTCAATTTTATTTCAATCGGCTGCTCAAAATTCGCATTAGTAGCCAAATTAAAGACTTCCCAACTGCCTTTATTGACATCGAATAGCATTTTTTCATCGTATTCCACCAGATTGGCTCGGAGGGTATCTGCCTTTTTTAATTTATCTACCAGCTTATCCATATCCATGAATAACTCCTTGCCATCACTGGCTTCTTTGCTGAGCAAAAAGTTCTTAAGCTGGCTAAAATCGCCTTTGATGTCCTTAATTTTCAAATCATCCAATTCGATATTTAAGCGGATTAACACATCATACAGCTCATCCTGAAATCCAATCGGTTTGAGTTTATGAGCAAGCCAAAGTAAAAAAACGGCTTTATCTTCTAATCTACCGCAGTTTTCTTTATATAAGCGGTAAATTGGGTGAATTCGTCCACTATCATAATAATAATCCTTTAAATATCCTCTATCTGTATCAAAAGTTTGTACTTTTGAATTCTGTTTATAAAAAATATAGCATCCTAGTATTGAAGGTCTTCCATTAGTAATTTCAAAAGGAGCCTCACTAAGCTCAGTCAAAGCCAATAATTCTTGTTTAGTTGGTATATCAAGCAGCCCATTGTTATAAAAAGTCCTCATTTCCGGTAAAATATTATCTAGCTGTATTCCGTTGCTATATCTACTATTCATATAGCGAAAATCAGATTCGCACAGCCCCAACCAGCAAGCAGTGATATTTCTATCAAAGCAATAGCCATTATTCATGCGAATAAATCTCTTTTGGAAATAAGGTGAAATTTTTTCAAACAGCTGGTTAAGCAAGGAAGCGGTACTATCTTTGCCTGCTAAAAAATCATTGCACGAGCGTATAAAGTCCGCTTTGGTGTCCAGATTATCCTTTACTTCAGTTTTTTCAAAATACAGGGTATCAACTAATTTGGTACTACTCATTTTCTACCTCAACGATGGATTGCTTAATCAAACGATTGTTGCGACTATAGCCTTTTAAAATCACCTGCGAGATTTTTTTGCCAGCCACCGAACTGCGATTATCTTTTTGGTGAATTTTCCGATCAAATTCCTCGCCCACCGCTACCGCCTGCCATTCAGCATTAGCCAGTGGAGCGTAAAACTCAAATAATAGTTCAATCATATTGCGTATAATAGGAAAGAGCTGATCCTTATGTTGCTGTCTCAAATCACTCGCATAATCCCAGAGAGCATCCAGATGCAATATACCAGCAGCGAATAAACTCAGTTCTTCAGGGAACTTAAATATACGCTTCAAGTCGTTTTGAGTTAGCTCATCGAGAGATAAATACAGGCTTTTGAGTTGAGACAAAGGCTTTGCTTCCAATTGAGCCTCCAACTCGCCAATACGGACAAGCATTTTTTGAGTTTCAGCTTTTAAAAGATCATTCTGACGGCTTAAATTCTGATTTTCGGTTTGTAAATCCCGCAAATTTTGCTCCAGCTCAGTTTTTTGAGCCTGCACACTCGCCAAATTTTTTTCTAAGGTTTCAATTTTAGCTAAAGCCTGCTGATTTAGCTTTTTCAGCTTTTTAGTGGACTTTTTTTTAGACGGCTCAGAATAATTGCCCCTTAATAATCGCCTGAAAAACTCTATGATCATCTCATTATCCTGTTTTAAATGCTCTAACTGTTTTTCAATATTTTGTTGCCATGCAGTTTTTGAATCGTTCATAACTATTTATTAGTTGAAATATTTTATTTTATCATACAATTGATAGATATTTTGGAGTTCAAGATTACCTTGAACTAGTCGTGCAAGGTAACCTTTAATATAGCGTTTACCGATTGCATAAAATACAGCTAGTAAACCTGACAGGTTTTTAAAACCTGTCAGGTTTGTACTTAACTAAATCGGGTAATGCTATATTAAACCAAATCATTTCAGCAGTTATACTCTGCACCTTCACAATTTGAACAATTTATATATTTAAGAATAAAATCAAGTTATTATTAAAAAAACTTGTTTTTTCTCACATAATCTCACATAATCTCACATTTAAACAATGTGAGTAAAATTATGAACTGGAATAATTTCAGATTAACTACCAGATTAAATTTTAGTACTGAGGTAATTGAGAAAATATATGCGATTTTAACTGAAATTGATGGTGTTAAAAATAGCTGGCAATTGACTAGTAAACTTGAACCACAAACCATTGAGCGGCTAACACACGCAGTAATCATCACTTCAAGTGGTTCCTCAAACCGTATTGAAGGTAATCGCTTGACTGATGATGAAG
>JALWSU010000237.1 GCA_026993485.1 Thiotrichaceae bacterium
CTGATACGGTGCGTCATTTAAAAGCTTATTTTCAGGAAAAATTGTCAGGTAGAGTTTTATTTTGTGAGGGCAATATTAGCAAAAAATTTGCGATTGAATTAGATTCAAATTTCAATGCTAAATATAAACATCAAAATGATGATTATGATGTTTTGATTACCAGTGATAAACTTTCTGAGGGGGTGAATTTAAATCGAGCTGGTTTAATCATAAATTATGATATTCCTTGGAATCCTACTAGAGTAATTCAACGGGTTGGGCGTATTAATCGTATTGGCAATAAGGTGTTTGATGAACTGTATATTCATAATTTTTTTCCTACTGAGCAAGGTGCAAATCAAGTTAAAATTCGAGAAATTGCTGCACAAAAAATGTTTTTAATTCATAATGCCTTAGGAGAAGATGCGAAAATCTTTGCTCCTGATGAAGAACCTACTGCAAGCGGTTTATTCAAAAAACTGAATTCGAGTGCGGATGAAAACGAGGATTTGAGTATTGTAACTATTGTTAGAAATGAATTTAATCGCATTAAGCTTGAACATCCTGAAGTTGTTGAAAGAATAAAAGAATTACCGAATAGAACTAAAACTAGCAAAGAATTTAGAGAAAATAATACAGTGGTTTTAAGAAAAAAGGGCATGGCTTTGTTTTCGGTAATTGTCAATTATGAAACTAATAAAATTGTCGAGAAAACATTCCAAGATTTATTTGATTTCGTAAAATGTTGTTATGAAGACAAAAGATTGGTATTGAGTAAACAATTTTGGCAAGCGTATGAAAAAGTGAAACAATATAAACCTCAATATCAATCTGGCAAATCAGAGATTGCCTTAGAGAAAAAAGCAATAAATAGTTTAAAATCCTTAATCAAACATCAAGAGGGATTGAATAAGACACTTATAGCGTTTATTGATACACTGTTAAAAGATATAAAACGATATAAAACTTTGCCAAAATATACGTTAAGAAAACTGGTGTTATCCAAATCTAATTATAAAGAATTAATTAATAATATAGAAATTTTAAGACGAAAAATTGGTAGTGATTATTTGGAAATAATTTTAAAAAGAAGCTCAAATATTGATGATGAGATAATTATTGCGGTTGAAAATCAGAAGATTAACAGATGATGTCGATGCGGAAGGGCAACCACAAGGGATTGCCCCTACATCATTGTTTGTAGGGGCAAACCCTTGTGGTTGCCCTGTTTGTAGGGGCAAACCCTTGTGGTTGCCCTGTTTGTAGGGGCAATCCCTTGTGGTTGCCCTGTTTGTAGGGGCAATCCCTTGTGGTTGCCCTTAGTCTCATTCCCAAGCGTGGGAACGATAAAACAAAGGACTACCAACATGGCTAAAATCTCTCTCCCAAGCAATTCCATTGTAAAAACAGGTAACTATATCAACAAAGTTGATGCTAACAACGTCAAGCAGTTCATAATTTATCGTTATAATCCTGACACTGGAGATAATCCACACCTTGATACTTATGAGGTGGATTTAGATGATTGTGGACCGATGGTGCTTGATGCCTTAATTAAGATTAAAAATGAAATAGATACAAGTGTTACGTTTCGACGCTCTTGTCGAGAAGGAGTTTGTGGTTCTTGTGCTATGAATATTGATGGTACTAATACACTTGCTTGTACTAAACCGATTAAGGAGATTAAAGGAGCGGTTAAGATTTATCCCTTGCCACATACTGAGGTTATAAAAGATTTAGTGCCTGATTTAACTCATTTTTATGCACAATATACCTCAATTAAGCCTTGGCTTGAAACTCAAACGCCGCCTCCGCCTGATCGTGAAATTTTGCAGTCAAAACCAGATCGTGCTGAATTAGATGGATTATATGAATGTATTTTGTGTGCTTGCTGTTCAACTAGTTGTCCTAGTTATTGGTGGAATGGAGATCGCTATTTAGGACCAGCAATTTTATTACAGGCTTATCGTTGGATAGCAGATAGTCGAGATGAAACTACTGGGGAGAGATTGGATAATTTAGAAGACCCTTTCCGTTTATATCGTTGTCATACTATTATGAATTGTACTAATACTTGCCCGAAAAATTTAAATCCGGCTAAGGCGATTGTGGAAATTAAGAAAATGTTGATGCGGAGGCGTTGAGGTTGAATTGAGTCTGAACTGTGATTTATTTGATTAAATGATTAACTTTGATTTTGATTAGTTTTTTTAATCATAGCCAATCAGTTAATCACAAAAATCACAGTTCAGACACGCGCCAACCATAAATAACAGCTAGGCACTAATAACAAGCTAACCAATAAAGAAAAACTCAAGCCAAATGCTATTGTAATCGCTAAAGGTTGTAACATTGCAGCTCCTGCTCCCCAGTTCATGGCTAAAGGCAATAATCCAATAACTGTTGTTATTGTTGTCATTAAAATTGGGCGTAAACGCAGGGTGGCGGCTTCCAAAATTGCGGTTTTTACTGATATATCTGAATTTAATCTTTGTAATTCTATTGTCTCTACTAGTACTATTGCATTATTTACTACCATGCCTGCTAACATAATTAGTCCCAACCAGACTGGCATAGATAATGGCATTTTTAGCCATTCTATGCCTAAAGCTACACCAATAATCACAAATGGTACACTAAATAAAATCACCAAAGGATTATGTAGTGATTCATATTGTACTGCCATTACTACAAAAACTAGAAATATTGCTAAGGCTAATAAAATCTTGGTTAATCTCTGATTTTCCTGCAATGCTTTTGCTGCTCCGCCCTCATATAATGTATAACCATTTGGTAGTTTCCAGTTCGCTAAACGTGCATCCACGATTGCCATGACTTCAGCTAAAGTAGTTCCTGCGCTTAAATCGCCACTGATTTCAATAATCCGTTGTTGTTGCTCGCGCCTAATTTCGGCTGGAACTGGTATCCAGTATATTTGTGCAATTTCATCTAAACGGTATGCTTTGCCTTTTTGATTGTAAATTAATAGCGATTCTAAATCTTGCGGATTTTGTAGTTCATTCGGCGATAATCGTAGGCGTACATTAATACTTTCATCTTTATCAATAAAATCTGTTACCACGCTGCCTGTCATTAAAATTTTTAAATCGCGCCCAATGTTTTCTGGGGTAAAACCTAAAGCTTGGGCGCGTTGTCTATCTATAGTCAAAGCTAATTCTTGGCGCACTTCTTCCGCAGAATGTTTCAAATTAATTAAACCCGGTACTGAATTGAGACGTTCTAATAGCTCATTAGCTAAACTAATTAATTTGTCTAAATTTTCACCTTGTAAACGTAAACTGAACTCTTCATCACTATTGCCTAATCTGATACCTCTAATGCCAGCACTTCGCATCCGCACTTTTACGCCAACTAATTCTAATTGTTTGACTTTTTTATTCATTTTTTTAATCCAACGGCGCGTTTGTGTCTGCGCTACTAATTGGACATTCAGACTGCTATGATGGGTGACTTCATATTGAGAGCGTCCAAAAATAAAACCACCCATTTGGGTAAAAACTGATTTGACTTCTGCTTGTTTCTGTAAGAGATTTTCTAATTTTATTACTATCGCGTCCATTTTATCTAAAGCAATTCCAGGTTCCGCAGTTACTCTTATATTGACACGCCCTTCATCTAAATCTGGCAAAAAAATCTGCTTTCCCGTAAAAAAGCTGGGTATGCTAAACCATAAGCCGATAGTAAATATGGCAATTACCAAGAATGGAAATTTTAATAAGTGCTTGAGAATAAACAAATAGATTTTTTTTAACAGAGACTCCAAAGGCTGTAACAATCCCGATGGTTTGGTATTTCGATGCTTTCCAGTTAAGGCGGGTACAATAGTTAAAGCTACTACTAAGGAAGCCAGCATTGCTGCCGAAATGGTAAAAATAAGCTCCCGAAACAGTAGCCCTACTAATCCTAGAATGAATAAAAAAGGCAAAACTGCGGCTAAATTCGTTGTCGTTGCAGCAATAATCGCGCTAGTAATTTCCCCTGCGCCTTTAATTGCGCCATTAGTGGCTGAACTGCTGAACTGTTGATGACGAGTAATATTTTCCAGCATCACAATCGTATTATCAACTACCATACCTACACCCAAGGCTAAACCACCTAAAGTCATAATATTTAAACTTAAATCGCCAAAAGTCATCAAAATCAAAGTTACAGTAATTGCTAATGGAATTGCAGTACCAATAATTAAGGTATGGCGTAAATTTCCCAAAAATAAATAAACAACTAACATGGCTAATAGCGCACCGCTTAAAGCCGAAATTGCCGCATTTGTCAATGCCTGTTTAACATAAATCGCTTGATTATCAACAATATCTAATTGTACATCAGCGGGTAAAATGCGTTGTGCTTTCAGCCAATCCAGCCGTTTTAGGATAGTATCTACCACTTCAACAGTATTCGCTTGAGGCTGTTTTTGCAAAGATAACTTAATACTGGGAAATTGATTAAAACGCACTCGCAAGCGTTCATCTTCATGAGTATCAATAACTTGAGCAATATCTCCTAAAAAAACTGCCGAAGATAGGCGCAAATTAGCAATATCTTCTACTCGTTGCCAACGCCCCTGTAATCGCGTCGTAACTTCCTGTTCTGGCATATATAAACGCCCGCCCGCAGTTTCCACATTAGCTGCTTTTAAGGCGGTTATAATATCCTCTAAGCTTAAACCTAAAGCAACTAAACGCTGTTGATCGGGTAAAATCTGAATTTCTCGAATTAAGCCGCCACCGACTTCGGCAGCAGCTACTCCAGGTAAATTAATAAACCATTTCGACAGTTTTTTATCAACCCAAGTGCGTAGGGCAATGGGATCAAGTAAAGAAGCACTAACAGCTAAAGTTAGCACTGGAATTTGTGAGGGATCTCTTTTATAAATAATCGGCGGCTGAATAGTGCTAGGCAAAAACCGCTTAGCCCGATCTAAACGAGTACTAGCATCACGCAGCGCAATATCAATATCTTTACCATAAGCAAAAGACAAATCAACCCCGCTGCGACCTTCAGTTGTCTGTGATTGCACACTAATAGCATCCTCAGTAATCGCCAATTGCTCTTCAAGCTGGCGTGTAATTTTATTCTCCATTACCGAAGCGGGTACACCGGGATCTAAAACACGCACACGAATTTCAGGATAAATAATATGGGGTAAAAGATTGATTCCGAGCCGCTCTAAAGAAAACCAGCCCAATACTACAATCGCCAATGCAATCATAATCACCCCAACTGGGTGAAAAACTGACCATGTTGCGATACTGTTGATATTATTATGGGGTTGTTGCATGTTTAGAAAGTATATTACAAAGCGTAAGAATTTTGATAAAATGAAATTTCTTTTTTTTATTTATATTAGCTATAAGGAATCGGCATTATGCCTAAAAATGCTTTTTATGCTCAATCAGGCGGGGTTACCGC
>JALWSU010000238.1 GCA_026993485.1 Thiotrichaceae bacterium
TGCTATTTTAAACATATTTTTTGTAAGTTTTTAAAAATTGGAAAACTCAATGACATCAAAAATAATTAGTTGCGAATTTTTTCCCCCACGCACCGAAAAAGGTTTACAAAAATTAGGTGAAATACGCAAACAATTGCAAATCTTGCAACCCGCTTATTTTTCAGTCACCTTTGGAGCTGGCGGTTCAACGCAAGAAAAAACCCTAGAAACCGTCCTTAATATTCAACAATCAGGTGCTGAAGCCGCACCCCATTTATCTTGTATTGGCAGCACTAAAGAAAATGTTCTCAAGTTATTACAAGAATATCAAGCGCATGGTATTCGACGCATTGTTGCTTTGCGGGGTGACAAGCCCTCTGGATGGGTAACTGGAGAAGTGGGAGAATTACACTATGCTAATGAATTAGTTGAATTTATTCGTGCAGAAACTGGATCACATTTTCATATCGAAGTAGCCGTTTATCCAGAATTTCATCCACAAGCGCATAGTGCTAAAGAGGACTTAGATTATTTCAAACAAAAGGTAGAAGCAGGTGCAAATAGTGCGATTACGCAATATTTTTATAACGCCGATGCCTATTTTCGTCTCCTAGATAGTTGCGCTGAGCGCAATATTAATATTCCCATTGTACCAGGGATTATGCCAATTGCGAATTTTGAACAATTGGTGCGCTTTTCCGATACCTGTGGAGCAGAAATACCACGCTGGTTGCGCTGGCGTTTAAGAGATTTTGGAGATGATAAAGAAAGCCTGCAAGCCTTTGGTGTCGAGGTGCTAATTAACTTATGTGAACGCCTATTAGCAGGCGGCGCACCTGGCTTACATTTTTACACACTCAATCAAAGCAAATTGACTTTAGAAATTGCCAAAGGATTGGGATTAGTTAAAAACTAAATAATTTTATCTGAACTTTGATTTTAAAGGGTTTTCCTGATTGGCATGAGTTTTTTTAAATAAAAGCGATGCTATAATCCTTATAATCCTTATAATCCTTATAATCCTTATAATCCTTATAATCCTTATAATCCTTATAATCCTTATAATCCTTATAATCCTTATAATCAAGGTTCAGACATTAAATAATATAAATAAAATAAATTATGTCAAAATTACCCAGTTTACTCTTAGTCGATGATGACCCATTAATCAGTGAATCATTAGCATTTGTCTTAAGAGAAGATTTTAAGGTTTCTGTGGCAGACAGCCGCGATAAAGCCAAACGCTTATTATATAAGCTTCCAACATTACCCGAATTAGCATTAATTGATCTTGGTTTGCCACCTGAACCTGATAAACCAGATGAAGGCTTTGCTTTAGTTTCAGAATTACTAACTTTTAATCCATCAATTAAAATTCTAATCCTATCAGGGCAAGACACGCAAGAAAATGTGCGTCATGCTTTAACCTTAGGAGCAGTCGATTTTATTCCGAAACCGTGTGATATGGAACTACTTAAAACACGGCTAAAACATCAATTAATGATACTCGAGGCAGAAATTCAACAACCTATTGAAAATAAAAGCGAAAGCTGTGGCATAATTGGTGAAAGCTCAGCGATAAAAACCTTACTTGCCCAAATACAACAATTTGCAAATTTACCATTTGCAGTATTAGTGCAAGGCAAATCAGGTACAGGTAAAGAATTAGTTACAAAATGCCTACATACGCAAAGTAAACACAATCAAGCTCCCTGCTTAACAGTCAACTGCGCCGCTTTTACAAGCGAACTACTTGAAGCGCAACTATTTGGACATGCAAAAGGTGCCTTTACTGGAGCCAATACTGCACGTTCAGGTTTTTTTGCCGATGCTGGAGAGGGCAGTTTGATATTAGACGAAATAGGCGATCTGCCATTACAACTGCAATCTAAGCTACTGCGTGTTTTAGAAAATGGAGAATATTATCGGCTCGGAGAAACACGAGTACGAAAATCAACTGCACGAATTATTGCATCTACTAACAGAAATTTACGCGAAGAAGTCAAAAAGGGGCAATTTCGTGAAGACTTATACCATCGACTCAGCGTTTTAACGATTAATGTGCCACCATTATCGGAACGAGAAAATGATAAGCTATTATTATTAGAACACTTTCAAAAATTTTATGCAAAAATGGGAACTTTATTTCAATTAGATGAAGAAGCTAAACAATCTTGGCAAAAATATCATTTTCCAGGCAATATTCGTGAATTACGTAATATTGTAATTCGTCTTGGTGCCAAATACCCCAACCAATTAGTTAATAAAATCCAATTAGAAGAAGAACTGGAAAGCGGCTTAGCTCCAAAACCAAGCACTAATAATTATGAAGCCAGCATTTTAAATCAACTAAATAACGAAAACTTTTCTCTGGATGAAGTTTTACAAGAATGGGAACGCCGTTATATCAATGCCGCAATGGAATGTAGTAAAGGTAATTTGAGTCAAGCAGCCCGCATTTTAGGGATTAATCGCACAACTTTATATAGCAAAATGCAACGTTTAAGCAAAAATTGAAATTGCATTAGGATTCACCTTTGGAAAAACATAAGGCAAGGGATAATCTACTGCACAAAAATAAAGTCCATCAGGCGGAGCAGTTACTCCGCCTTTAGTTCTATCTCGCGCATCTAAAACCAACTTTGCCCATTCTGGAGGATGCTCTCCGTAACCTATACTCATCAAAACACCAGCAATATTGCGTACCATGTGATGTAAAAACGCATTTGCTGAAATATCTATAATTACCCATTCATTGATACGAGAAACATTTAAACGCGAAATAGTTCGTATAGCGGTTTTAGCTTGACAACTAATAGCACGATAAGATGAAAAATCATGCTCACCTAATAAATAATTGCCTGCTGTTTGCATAGCTTCCACATCTAAGTTTTTAAATGCCCAAGTAGTTCGTTTAAATAAAATTGCTGGGCGGCAGGGGCGATTTAAAATTACATAACGATAATGGCGTGCCAATGCTGAAAAACGAGCATGAAAATTTTCATCAACAGCTTGCACCCATAAGACACTAACATCATTTGGTAAATGAGTATTAGTTCCTAATTGCCATGAACGCATACTACGCTGCGCGGATACATCTGCATGTATTACCTGCCCTAAAGCATGTACACCAGTATCTGTACGCCCCGCACAAACTACTTTAACCGAATGATTTGCTACTTTAGATAAAGCTGTTTCTACACAAGCTTGTACACTACGAGCATGAGGCTGAGATTGCCAACCAAAAAACTCACTACCCGCATATTCTATGCCTAAAGCAATTCTCATTTTTCTTATTTTCCTATAAAAATCAATCCAAAAATCAATAAAGGATAAGCCCATTGCACCAATGGCGGTTTTGAAAGATGAGGAATTTCTAAAGAGCGTAACGGTGTATTTTCAGCCCGCTTAAGCACTTCCAATAATAATTCTGAAACCCTATGACTAATAATTTTAATTGGATTTTTGCTCATAGTAGGCGACTTCTTGATATAAAGTGTTTGCACCACTTGCACTATATCAAGTACTAAAGCCAAACGTATTGCCAATCTCTCCGTATTAAGTCCAATATTATTCAATGGGATAAAATACCACTGTAGGGCAGCAATAATTTGCGGAATTGGTGTTGTCGATAAAAATAAATGAGCAGCAAGCACAAAAATAATCAGCACAATAACCCGTTGCAACGCGAATAAAATTCCTAACATATTGGGCAATAAACTGAAAGTTCCAGAAGTAAACCATAGATTCAAAATAAACAAAGACAGGAAAAACCAGCGGAGGCGTTTCAAAAAAGGCAACACTGAGGAAAATGTGCAATACCTGTGAAAAAGCCATAAGAATAATGGCAAAATAAAAAGTATCTTACTGGTTACCGATAATCCAGCAACCAATAAGATAAAACAAGCTAAGCGTATAACAGGATGCAAAATCAGCTATATAATCTGAAACTTAAGTATCAATTAAGGTATTTTCTAAGATTTTGGAGTTCAAGGTAACCTCGAACTCCAAACGAAACGTAGTAAGCGTAGCTAATATATCACTTGATTCTTGCACTGGTAAGTAGTGAATCACAAATTATCGAAGATATTGGAGTCCAAAGCTTTAGCTTTAGCTTAGCTTCGCTTACTTCGTTTCGCTTACTTCGTTTGGGCGACCATCCAAAGCTAAAGCTTTGGACTCCAATATATCTGAAAATTCATGGTTCGGTACTTACTTAATCAAGTTCTGCGAGCATTTTTTGAGCTAATCTAACTTCTTCGCCATTAGTACTTTTTAAAAGCTCCTCAAGAATTTCGCGTGCAGATTCATTGTCATCCATATCAATATACATTTGCGCCAAATCGAATTGCCCATTAAGTGGATTGCCCTCTAACTCTGGCATTTCTTCAGTATCCAATTGACTTAATAAATTCTCTAACTCCTCGTCATCAGATAGGCTATTACTTTCGGAATCTGGAAAATTTTTATCTGAGCTTAAGCCACTTAAATCAAATTCTTCATTTTCCAATAAATCCTGGCTTTCGGTGTCATCAGTTGATGATAAGTCATCATTTAACAAATCATCAACTGATGATAAATCATCTGCTATATCAGTCTCATTACTTTTATCAAGCGATGAATCCTCATTTAGCCATGAGAGTTCTGTATCTAAAGATAATTCCTTTGTTATACTATCATTATTATCATCCTTTAGAGAGAATAAATTATCATTGTCATTATCCTCATCCTCTAACTTATTCTCATTCAAGGTTTCCTTTTCGACTAGAAACACGGTTTCATCTGATGCGCCACTCTCATTTTCCTCAATTGCTGATAATTCATCTTCTAAAGATAATTCAGTGGTTTTTGGCTCAGTATTCTTTTCTAGTGAGGATAATTCATCTTCAAAGGATAAATCATCGCTAGCTGTTGTTTCCTTATTGCTATCTAAAGATAAATCCGCCGTATCTAAGGATGATAATTCATCTTCAAAGGATAAATCATCGCTAGTTGTTGTTTCCTTATTGTCATCTAAGGATAAATCCGCCGTGTCTAAGGATGATAATTCATCTTCAAAGGATAAATCATCGCTAGCTGTTGTTTCCTTATTGCTATCTAAAGATAAATCAGCCGTGTCTAAGGATGATAATTCAGCTTCAAAGGATAAATCATCGCTAGTTGTTGTTTCCTTATTGTCATCTAAGGATAAATCCGCCGTGTCTAAGGATGATAATTCAGCTTCAAAGGATAAATCATCGCTAGTTGTTGTTTCCTGATTGCTATCTAAAGATAAATCCGCCGTATCTAAGGATGATAATTCATCTTCAAAGGATAAATCATCGCTAGTTGTTGTTTCCTGATTGCTATCTAAAGATAAATCAGCCGTGTCTAAGGATGATAATTCATCATCAAAGGATAAATCATCG
>JALWSU010000239.1 GCA_026993485.1 Thiotrichaceae bacterium
CGTAGCTAAAGCTTTGGATTCTAATTATTATATAATCTTTAAAGATCAATAGTATTGATTTAAATTCAGATTGGTTTCAAAAAGTCAATAAATAAAAACTTGATCATCGAGTTAAAATTTATAATTTATTTGGAGTCCAAACGAAGTAAGCATAGCTAAAGCTTTAGCTTTGGACTCCAAGGAGAAAATAAAAAAATTCGTTTGTCAATGCATAATTCCTAACTAATTCCAACTTATTTGAAGATTAAATGACAAACAACACAAATAGAACACCCGTAACCTGTTTAGGATTAAGTTTTGAAAATGACACTGCTCGTTGCAACTATTTTTTAGAACAACTCCGTGAACAATTACAAGTTAATGATTTTATTAAACAAGATGGATTTCCACACGTTAACGATGCAGAAAGCATTTTAGCCTTATCTGATCCTCCCTATTATACCGCCTGTCCAAACCCTTGGTTATCAGACTTCATCAAAGAATGGACAACTGAAAATCAAACCACCTATCGCCGAGAACCCTTTGCTGCCGACGTCACCGAAGGCAAAAACGATCCCATTTATAACGCCCACGCTTACCATACCAAAGTACCCCACAAAGCCATTATGCGTTACATATTGCACTACACCCAGCCAGGCGATATAGTTTATGACGGCTTCAGTGGCAGCGGAATGACAGGCGTAGCCGCGCAACTTTGTGGCGACAAAAGAACAATTGAAACATTAGGTTATCGCGTCCATCCCGACGGCAGGATTGACGCGCCAGAACTAGATGAAAATGGCAACAAAATTTGGAAACCATTTTCTCAATTAGGAGCAAGACGGGCAATTTTAAATGACTTATCACCAATTGCCACCTTTATCGCCTACAACTACAACATACCCGCAAATGTCATAGCCTTTGAACAAGAAGCTCGGAAAATTCTACAACTTGTAGAAGCCGAATGTGGTTGGATGTACCAAACTTTGCACTCATCAACGAAAAATATAGAAGAAAATTCAGCCGAAATCAAATCAGTCATCTTAGGAGAAACAGACTGCCCAGCATGGCTAACCATAGGGCGTATTAATTATACAATCTGGTCAGATGTCTTTCTCTGTCCAGAATGTACCAACGAAGTCATATATTGGCAAGCAGCACAAAATCAAAATGACCAATTCCCTTGCCCACATTGTGACGCACTATTAATTAAGCGCAAACTAGAAAAAGTTTGGCAAATGCAAATTGACAAAGCCCTAGGAAAAACCATTAAACAAGCCAAACAAATACCCGTATTAATTAACTATTCTGTAGGAAATCAAAGATTTCAAAAACAACCAGATCAATTTGACCAAATTTTATTAGAAAAAATCGAAACTAGTGAAATTCCGCATTGGTTTCCGATAAATGCCCTACCCGAAGGCTATAACACCAGCCAACCCAAAAAATCTCATGGATTTACCCATGTCCATCATTTTTATTCCAAAAGAAACTTATGGGTATTCTCAGCTCTACTTGCCCAAATTAACAAATACACCGACAATCGCCGTCTATTAAATTACCTCAAAATTTGGCTAACCTCATCCCATTCTCGCCTACATAAATTAAACCGCTACGCAATTCAACATAAAAGACATGTGGGACCACTTTCAAACACCCTATATATAAGTTCCACCCCAGCAGAAATTTCGCCACTGAACTTTATTAACTCCAAAATCAAAGACAACATTATTCATTTCGACAAACAAAGCATATCCTGCATAACAACAGGCACAGCCAGCCACACACAAATAGCAGATAATTCAATAGACTACATATTTTTGGACCCACCATTTGGAGCCAATATCATGTATTCAGAAATGAACTACCTCTGGGAATCATGGCTACAAGTATTTACCAATAACCAACCAGAAGCCATAGTCAACAAAAAACAAGGCAAAGAACTAAAAGAATACCGTCAATTAATGGGAGCATGTTTCAAAGAAGCATTTCGCATCCTCAAACCCGCCCATTGGATGACAATAGAGTTCAACAATACACAAGCACGAGTTTGGAATACCATTCAAATAAGCCTACAAGATGCAGGATTTGTAATTTCCAGCGTAGACATACTAAATAAAGGCAGAGGCGGCTTACATGCCATAACTGGCACAACCGCAGCCAAACAAGACTTAATTATATCCGCCTACAAACCCAGTGGCGACTTAGAACAAAAATTTGAAAAAATCGGCGGCTCAGAAGAAGGACTATGGGAATTTGTCCGCAACCATTTAAGCTACTTACCCGTCACCAAAATCAGACAAGGGAAACTAGAATTCTTATCCGAACGCGATCCAAGAATATTATATGACAGAGCAATAGCATACTTCATAGGACATGGCTACTTCATACCCCTATCAAGCCAAGAATTTCAAGCAGGCTTACGCGCCTACTTTAAAGAAAGCGACGGCATGATATTTCTACCCGAACAATTCGTAGAATATGAACACAAACGCAAACACGCCAAAACTCCACCCCAATTAGAACTATTTATCTGCGACGAACGCAGCGCGATAGACTGGCTACACCAGTTCCTAAAAAAACGCCCCTCAACACGCCAAGACATCCAACCAGAGTTCACCAAACGCCTAGGCGCAGGCTGGAAAAAATATGAAATTTTACCCGAACTAGACACACTATTAGAGTATAACTTTTTGAAATACAACAAAAACGAACCAGTACCCAGCCAAATACACAGCTACCTATCAAGTTCCTACAAAGACTGCCGCAACCTAGAAAAAGAAGACCCGCACCTACAAGAACGCGCCCAAGACCGTTGGTATGTACCCGATCCACATCAAGCACAAGACTTAGAAAAACTCCGAGAAGCACACCTACTCAGAGAATTTAAACACTATCTTGAAATTGAATCAAAGCCACTAAAAAGCTTCCGCCTAGAAGCCCTACGCGCAGGCTTCAAAAAGGCATGGGCAAAACAGAACTACCAACTAATTGTAGACATGGCAGACAAATTGCCCGAATCGGCTTTATATGAAGATGAAAAATTGTTGCAATTGTATGACTTGGCGATAGTGCGATTGGAGGGGGTGTAGAATAGTCGGAGTGCAAGGTTACCTTGCACAATTACTTTAATTATCTGAACTGTGATTTTTGTGATTGTGCTGATTGGAAATGATAAAACAAAACAAAAGAAGTGTTGCAAAATCAAACCAATCTGACGGTTTCCATTGTCAGAACCTTGATTACAAAGGATTATAAGGATTATAAGGATTGTTTAATCAATTGTTTCTAACCAGCAAAATCCTGTAAATCCTTTTAATCCCTTAAAATCAAGGTTCAGACAATGAGCTTCAATCTAATCTGGAAATAAGGATTTACTATTTAACTTGGAGTCCAAAGCTTTAGCTTTGGCGCCCAAAGCTAAAACTTTGGATTCCAATTAAGTAAAATTTTCTCGTTCCCACGCTGGAGCGCACTCTCTTATACATAAGTTAAATTGTCATTTCGACGTCGGCGGATAAATCTTAAAGCCAGTAAAGATTTTTCCTGACATATAAATGACAATATAAAAATTATACATCAATTAAATCAATTACTTAATAAAAGAAGCAAATACTCCTATCATAAAAGATTGTAAGTAATAGGACTTACGCATTGAAAAAATAAGTTTTTTATTTTATCCTTGGAATCCAAAGCTTTAGCTTTAGTTTCAGTTTCGTAAATTACTGCTGTTACATTGCCATGAATATCATATTTATAACTAGTTTCCTGATTAAGAGAATCAATTACAGAAATTAAACGCCCTAAAGCATCATTCATAATTATAATGCCAAATCAAACCAAAATTATCTTTAATAATATGAGCATTACCCATAACATCAAAATTACTAAATTTTATTTTATGAACCATAAGGATCAGTAATAGAAGTAATATTGCCCAGATTCTAAGTTAAAATATTTGTTGCATTTCCTGGACGTGTCATTGTCACCAATTGATGCTCAGAATCATAAGAAAAGCTAGTTACCCTATCATCAGCAGAACCAACAGCTTCTCGCTTGCTTTATCCTTCTCAAACCAAGTTGCCTTTTCACCTGAGAATTCATTTTAGTGAAACCAATGATATGGGAGATTATGTGGTTCAGGCGAAAATTTTGCCAGTGATGGAGTGGGTTCGTTGCTATAACTTTTTTCGGGTTTGTAATTAAGTATTATTTCCCTAGAATTCCTAACTGACTACGTTCATTTTTGTAACCAATTTTTAAAACGTTCTATTTCTCCAGTAAGTAAGAGAACGTCATGCCCAGCTTCATCTTCAAAAGTGTATGCTAAACACCATTTTTGTTCAGTATCAAGCATATAAATATCCTCACCCCCAGTTTCGCTTGGATGCCGCTTCGCAAAGAAATTTTTTATTTGTTGGAAATTCGCTTCATAAACGCAAACTTTCTTGCTCGCTTCAACAATAAGGATTAGAGTTTGATATTCTTGAAAGATAGGATGTTCAAAAATATCTTTCCCAATAACATGCTTCCCAACCCTAATACGTGGTTCAGGAAACGCCCACCAAGTTGGATCGTGTCTCCTCAATTTCTTTCTGGTGCGATATTTTTTCACAAAAGATGCATATAATTTATTTGCTTTAGAATTTTCCAAAATTCGTCCAGGTTTAGCTGTAATTTCTTGACCCATACATACATAGTTCATTTCTATAAAAGTTGTTCAGAAATATGGTGTATTTTTTGATTATCAAAAACCGAGGTGTCCCTCTACCCAATCTCCACTATTATTACAAAACAATAAATATTATATCATACCATTTTAGGTGAGGCAAATCGTTATCTAGAGCATCTGCTGTTTCATTTTTGAAGTGATACTCATAAAATTGGTCAGGTCATCATGCTTGGTACAAGATAATCTTTTACTATAACTTTTCCTACGAGGAGCCGGCTGGGAATTGTCCTAAAGGTTGATCGGCGGCTTAGTAGCTTAAATGAACATTATGGACTTCAGTTCCGTATCCTACTGTCAAAGTAATATTCACAACTGGTTTATAATCAAAAGGAACTCGTACTTCTATGGTTTTATAGCCAAGTTTAATTTATTGAACTGTAAAAGAACCTTGTTCTGGGCGTTCGGTTAAATCTGGGTGTAGAACTGAGACTTTGTGAATGCCGGAAGGTGTGAAAATGTGAGAAAAATTGCCGTTGGCATCTGTATAAATGTTACAAGTGCGTTCAAAACCTTTTAAGCTGATGATTATATGGATATGGGAGATTCTGTGGCTCTGTCTATAGCTTTTCCAGTGAAAATTATTGGTTCGTTGCCATAACTAGTTTTGGGTGTTATTTGGGTTATTGTTCCATAGTAGCTTGTATCTAATAGGGATACGGTTTGAGAGCGGATGAT
>JALWSU010000240.1 GCA_026993485.1 Thiotrichaceae bacterium
TTTGCCTGAACTTAAAACCCCTGCCAGGTTTTAGAAACCTGGCAGGTTTGGCTGAACTTATGTGTGTTGTGTGTGTTTTTTATTGTGTTGTAGGCGGTGTTTGGCTGAGTTGGATTTTTAGCCAAGTTCGATGTTCTTCGTCGGCTTGTTGCCACCAATTGTCTAGCCATTCGGGGGATTGGTTGGCTTCTCTTCGGTACATAGTACCCTTACCAGTTAATAACCAATCAGGATTAATATCGTCAAAACGATTATTAATCCCGGTTAGCATTTCAATTGATGGCTTACTTTTGCCATGTTCTACCTCAGAAAGATAACTTTGTGAAACCTTTAAAGCCTGAGAAAACTCTTCCCTTGTGGTTGCCCTAGTGTCTGAAATGGAGTGCGTAACATCAGTGAGGAATTAAAAAAATCGTTATAAATAGAAGTAGGTTGCAAACCTGCTCCTGCAACAAAAATAAACTACGCTTTATTCTTAATCAACTCAATTATATCTTTAAGATAAGCAATTTCCTTATCTTTTTGTTCAATGATTAAATGAGCTTTTTCTAATTCATGTTTGCATGTTGTTTGCTCAATCACATTATGGTGAGATTGTTGAAAAATACACTCATGTTGAAAATTTTCTATAAAATTAAATACATTTTTTTCATTTAATCCCACCAATTGTGCTAACTCCACTCCTAAAGCTTCTGAAATTTGCTTTAATCTGGAAAGATTTATATCCACTTTTCCCTGTTCAATTTTAGCATATCCATTAAGTGCCATTTGCAGTTTTTCAGCCATTTCTTCCTGAGACCAGCCTTTAAACTTACGAAGAAATTTAATTTTTTCATACACTTCCATAAATACATCCTCACAGTGGGTAAAATTGGTACTAGGAGTGGGTGTTTTGTGTGTGAATTATCGTCTATATTACGCAGTCATGTCAATAAACATATCTAAAGGAACTGACCAAAATGATTGGAGAACGATTTTGTGGTTTTTGTTTTGATACTTCTATCTCAGGGGTTTGCAATATTGATTCTGGAAATGCTCAGTGTAATTTACATAAGATAGAATCTAGTTCGATATTCAGTAAAAACAAAGATGTTCTATCCTATGATAATCATGCTAGCATAATGTCAGAAGCCATAATATTTTTTAACCCCAAAGATAGGCTTACAAATGTTATATCAAGATGTGATGCAAGTAAATTCAAGTACAGGGCTGAACTCGTTAGGTTAAGCAAAAAAGGCTTTGGATATCCCATAATAATTGGGTGTTCAATTAAAAATGCTAAAGCAATTATCCGAAGTATTTTTGCTCTTGACTCAAGCTTACTTGGTTACATATCCGAGGATATTTTAAAGATAAACAACAGGATAAACTCTTCAATTAGTTTAGATGGTATATTTCGCAATGATTATTACTACATTGCGAAATTTAATACTTTATAATAAAGATAATGATGAAAAGGCGCGAAGTGAAAACGATTCACAATTCTGAATTTCGGACATTAATCCAAAAATATCTCACAGAAAAGAGCTTGTTACATAAATTTATTTATTATTCTAATTGTTCGTATGTAACTGATAATAACAACAAGAAAGTTTGCGAGCTAGTTGTGAGTAGAGAGAATATAGATTTATTTTTATATGGTTTTCTTTCCTCTGTTGCTGCTCAAAACATTGATAGAATAATAGTATTAGCAACTAATGCTATACCATTTTATTTAAGAATTAAGCGTCTGATCTTGGCCTTTAGTCCAAAAACATCTGTACACTTAATTTATTATTCTACTCATCTTTCTAAAGATCCATACGATAAGATACTAAGTCAGTTTAATATGGCTAGGAACTTATCAGAGAAACCTTTATCAGATAAAACTATAGAGAATCTGTCGTTAGAAGAACTTAATTCACTGAGACTAGCATCTCTTTTTCCACTGGAAAGAAAGAGGGTTGCTATATATGATAACAGTATTTGGACTGGTAAAACTATAGACGGAATCAGCATGGCTATTGCCAATTGTGGTGCATCAGTTGAATTAGTTGGGACTGCTTTCGCTCTCGGTGATGCTGCAATCAAGCGAGCTAATATTGCGACTTTTGCTATTAAAGGCAACTGGGACTGGCATAAAGACAGACCAGAATTTTTTGTAACTACTAAGGAATGGAAACGAAATCCAGCACGATTGGGTGTTAAGAATCGTTTTTCTGAAGTAGCTTATAATACTCCCACCAATTCAAACCTTGAACCGATACCGAGTCTTTCTTCCGTTGATGATATTGTTTCTTCATCATCATATTTGTCTAAATTTGACACTTATACAACTAATATTCCCGTGAACTCAAACAATAGTTCTATTCCAGTTAAATTTGAGATAATATCTGTTGATTTGGACGGCACACTTGTTTGCCCTTCAATTTTAATAAATCATGAATTGATAAAAGAAATTGCGGGTGAAAAAGAGGGGAATAAAATCTTTCATGAATTTGTGAATGACAAGTCCTTTCCATTTAATATAAATTGTTATCAATTCTTTATTGATAATAATTTATCAATAGAACATTGCCATTCGGTTTTAGAGCGAATCCAACACAAAATTAGATATCCTCTTATAGAAGCTTTTCAGGAATTCATTGAAGTCACAGGCGGCAGTGTTCTTTTGCATTCGAGATCACCTGAGATTTTCCTTAAAGCAGTTCAGCAAAAATACGGTGTTTTTTCAAAAGTTATAGGAAGTAGGTTCGTTGATGGTAAAATAAAAAGACTTATTTCGGGAGAAAAAGGTGAGATAGAATTTAATGGTACAAAAATAAAAACTATTCCAAAACATTGTATTATTGAGAAAGAGTACTCAAATTTTCCTTGGGAAAATACTTTATGGGTTGCTGATCGTAGTGATGTTGCTGAAAGGAAGATGTCAGGTGCTGATTTGTTGATCATACATGACAATCCAATGACAGTACATTCTATTTTCCAACTTCATGCTAAACATAGAGGTGAAAAATATCAACAACTTGAAAGAGAATCTCATTGGACATTTAAGGTGATATACTCTCCGCTAACATCCTTTCAATTTTTATTAAAGGCAATTTTTTTACAACCTTATGCTACTGCATATTTAGGTGGTGCTAATGATAATTAATATGGTGGTGGGAGCTAGTGGTGGAATAGGTTCTGCTATTCTGAAAAGTCTTCAAGAAAAAACTAAATATGATGAGTGTTGGGCTACAAGCCGACAACCATTCAAATTGAAGACTGATTTGGATAATTGTAAGATAAAAAAACTTGATGTAACTGATGAACAGTGTTGGAAAAAAATTCGTTCCGAATTGCAAGATGTTGATGCAAGTATTCAATGTTTGGTATTGGCACAAGGTGTAGGATACTTTGGTTCAATCCAAACTCTTACTTTAGAACAATTTCAGGAGATGCTTGATGTGAACCTCACGGGCGCATTTTTGGCAGCTAAATATCTTGGAGATCTAATGTGTGAAAATGGCTCTGTCATTATTCTTGGTTCGGCTTTAGGAGTCTGGGATCTATATTCTTTAGAAAAATATAAACCTGCATCGGGCTATGCCGCTTCAAAACATGGTTTAAGTGCCTTTACTAAAATTTGGGATTTTGAGGCGCGCGAGTATAGCGTCACCATATTGCAACTAGGGGCAACCTCTTCTAGCTTCAGCTTAGAAACTAGAGCTAGTACAGACAAGGGAAGAAAAATTAACCCCACTGATGTTGGTGACTTTGTAGCTTATTTGGGAAATATCTCCTATAAAATGCGTATGCGAGAAGTGCGTCTACTACCACAAAATTGGAATTAGATGAAATGTACTTAATTTAAAAGAGGATGAAATATATGTCTGATAAAGGTATTAGAACAGTTAAGATGACTGTTTATGGGCGGGAAGTTAATCTTAGAACCCTATATATTGTTGATCACAACAATGTATATTTCAAAATTGAACCCGAAGATCTAGTGAAATTAACTCTAGATGAAACAGAAGGTAAAAACTTAGATGAAAGTGGAAAAGTGAAGTTTCACCACCATTACCTTGACCATCACTAAGAAGGTAAACTTATGGATTTTTCAGGGGAAGAGTTAATTGAGCACGACTTTAGTGGACAAGATTTAACAGATTCCGATTTTTCTGGGGTAAATCTTACACGTTCATCATTTAGGGGTGCAATACTCGATGGATGTAACTTCAGAGCAGCAAACCTAGATATAGTAGATTTCCGAAAGAGTTCCCTTGAAGGAGTAATCTTGGATTTTAAGCGCGGAAGGAGCGTCAACTTCTCGTATTGCAATCTAAAGGGTATAGTTTTTGATAAAACCGATCTTGAATGGGCGTGGTTTGTTGGCTCAAATCTTGCCGAAGCCAAATTCCTGAATTGTGAGCTTAGATTATCCCATTTTCAGGTAGCCAATCTTGAGTCCACACATTTTATAGAAACTGCTCTTAATGTTGCCGACTTTAAATTCTCAGATTGTCGAAATTCTCATTTTATTCACACAAATTTTGAAGCCGCATGTATTATCGGTGCCAATTTTAATGGAGCTATGTTAGAGCATGTAATGGCAGAGCGTGCTGATATTTCAGGCACTACGTTTGAAAACGCTAAAATTACCGATACATCGTGTAAGTTATCGGTAATGAAATACTGCAATTTCAAATCTGCACGTCTTGAGAGAGTTAATTTCGACAGAGCTGATCTTGAATACTCCAATTTTCATAATAGTTCTTTGATAGACGTTAATTTAAGAGATGTACAATTAGATTTGGTCTACAATTTATCAAGGAAAAATCTATGACTGTGGATTATAAAGCGTTCTATTCTTGTAATACAATATTGGATACTAGAGAAGATGAGTACCGATGGTGCATGAATTACATAAAATCTTCAGGTATATGTTTGGAATTTGGTGTTTATAAAGGTCATTCAATAAATTTTTGTGCTAATCTACGTCCAGATTTGAGTTTTTTTGGTTTCGACTCTTTTGAAGGGCTTCCAGAGGAATGGAACTTGAATAGCACAACAAAAATCCCTAAAGGATATTTTTCGACTAATCCACCAACGGTGAAACCTAATGTTACCTTGGTTAAGGGGTGGTTTGAAGAAACCGTGTCAAAGTTTTCATACTCCAACAAAGAAGATATAATCTTTCTGAATATAGATTGTGATTTATATAGCTCTACTCGTATTGTGTTGTTCGAGCTAAATAAATTTATTAAGCCAGGAACCATTGTTAGGTTCGACGAACTACTTAATAATAGGGATGATCTCCCATATAGCGAATGGGAAAAGCATGAATGGCGTGCTTTTCAGGAATGGATTTCTAAATGTAATAGAAAAGTAGAAATTAAGAATATTGGAAGATTACAG
>JALWSU010000241.1 GCA_026993485.1 Thiotrichaceae bacterium
AAATAGGTTTATCCTTATGAATAAAATTTCACCTTCTATTGTTCGTGTACAAAAAATTGAGGCTCCTCAAAATCAGACAGAAGAATTTTCCCCAACCCAATTAGAAGAGGCTGCCAAGCTGATTTTAGAACTGCAAGGCGTAGTTACTCCTTTGATTTTACTTAGAACTGCACCTGAAGCTTATCGCATTATTGATGGGGAATTTGAATATTTAGCTGCCAAAAAGGCAATGGAAATTGAGCCGCGTATCGGCAAGAGAATTAATGCTTATATTCTTGAATCTGAAGATGAAATTCCTATTTATCAAAAACAGGTTGAAGTTTTTCGGCAACGAAATATTATCCCAGATTCATTACCAAAACCCGTTGTTACAGCAAGTGATAATAGCTTATCAAAGTTAGAAACGCGTATTACCACTTTAGAAACAGAAATGAGTGCATTAAAAACAGAACTCAAATCCAGAGATAATTTGCTACTTGATGCAATCAAGCAAATGGGGGATAAAATCGCCGCTGAAATTAAAGCACCAACACCACCACTACCTATAATCATAGATTATAGTCCAGAAGAAAAACAATTATTAGAACAATTATTAGAGGAAATCAATACATTACCAATTTTGGAACTGAATGCGAAATTGGACAGAATAACAACAAGAAATATTAGAGAAAATATTATTAAAGAGAGACAAAATCCATCCTTTCAGCCATTTCAATCCAGTCATGAACTCATTAAACGGATTACAGGCTTAGGTGAAAAGACATTTAAGAGAATGTTGGAGAAATACAAACAAAAGCTACAAGCATGATTGAGTTTTTTTAGTACTCAAAGACTTAACACTCGACTATCAAGTTTTTTTGCTTTACTTCAGATAATTTTTCGTAACTATATATTTGTATAAAAAAAACACCTCGTTCAATTAATACCCCGCCTCGCGGCTTGAGCAGCGAGGCTAAAAGCTAAACTAAAGGGGACTAAATTCAGTGTTTTAGTCGGCTTTAGCCGACTTTAACTATTAGCCTCGCTGCTCAAGCCGCAAGGCTATTTTCATATTTGCTCTCTATTTTTAATTAATCCTAGTACTTACGCACTTACAGCATAAATTTGTTATTATTTTTAATAAAAACAAAATGTTAAAAATTGATAACCGACTTGGAGTCCAAATTACCAAACAAATCTATTCACTTAAATTTGATAGTGGGAAGATGTTCGCCAATATATCCAACATAAATAGTTTTAGTTTCTTCATCTGGATAAAAATGAAACCGCAAATCACCAGTTTTAATATGTTGCTCAAACAATTTTCTTTGCCTATTTGGTAATCTAAACTTACGCAATTGCCCATATTTTCTAAGAGTAGCTTCAGATTCTCCGCTGACATTTAATCCATATTCTCTCAAATTATTCACACTATAAGAGCCTTCGATTTCTATCCATTCTTTGGCATATTGATTTAATAATTTCAATTTTTCAATAATTTGATCTAAATATTTCGACTGAATCCCAAGTCTAGTTAATTGTTTTTCAACTGCGCCACATAAAATTAAATGCGGAAAAAAATCAGCTCGGTTTTCCCATAAATCTCTACTTTTTTGCAATCTTTCCCGTTTTATCTTTTCAAACCAAATTTTATGTTTATCTAAATGGGCTTGTCTGGTGGCATGTTTAACAGTAATGGTTTCAGTAACTTCACTAGCATCTGCTTTTATATACCAATGTTCAATATTTTCTATTTCATCACTATCCCATAACTGATTAGATAAAAAACTAACGCAAAGCGTTTCTAATAAATAAGCTGCTCCTAAACCATCAGCAAATTTGACTTCATCACCTAGCTTAATTTTAAACTCAGAAAGACTATTCCGTTCTTTGGCAATTGGATAGTCATCATTTATAAGAGGTGAATAAAAGATAATCTCTCTAAAACTATCTTTTAAATCGTCTGCTACATCCGAATCTGTTAACCAATGCGATATAAGATAATTAGGAGCTATTTCTAATTGGTAAATATTACCAATATTTTCGTGCAAGCGAAGAGTGTTAAAACCTAATTCTTTCACTTTTACACAAGTTTGTATAAAAGTTTTCAATCCTGCTTTTGCTTCGTATTTATTTGCAAATATTGTTATTGAAAGCTCATTAAAAATGTAAGCGTCCATAGCGTATTATTTCAACAATTCATCCAATTGATTACCAAATTCATCAAAAAAGCCTTTCGGTTTTTTATCCAGTCGCCCATTTTCATCCAAAAAAGGTTGAATAATCTCAGTCACATGTTCATCAGAATAGCGTTCAAAAAAGAAAATTCCTACATTTTCTGGCGATATTTGTTTATGTTTCGCAGCAACACGCACGCCATTTAATACATGATCACTATGCGTTTCAATACAAAGTTGCACCCCACTTTCCGCAGCCAGCGCAAATAATTTGCCTAAACGAGCTTGTCCTTGCGGATGTAAATGTGATTCTGGATTCTCAATAATCAGCAAATCACCTGGACGAGCAAATAAAACCGCTGTTACCACTGGCAAAACATAAGTTAAACCAAAACCCACATTAGTTGGCTTTAATTCATCGGTTAATTCATCACCTACCTCAAATTTATAAGATAATCTAGCAATCTCAAATTCATCATACAAAAACGAACTAACTCGAACTGATGGACTAATTTCTCCCATCCAAGCATCAATTTGCGTTAATAATGCCAACGATTTTGCCTTTGGATGAGCTAAATTTTTTATAGGAATTTCCTCTCGCTGATTTTTAGCCAGAAAATGAATCGTAAATTCGCCGTGATTACCCAAAGAGTGATTTTGCTCAACCTGATAAGCAGATGCAGGAAAAAAAGTTTTTGGACTAATTCTCTCCGCATTCAAATATTGAAATTTATTCGTAAATAATGCTTGTTGAAGAATTAGTTCTTTATTTGAAAGTTCCAACTTATTTGTGGGTAGTAAATCAAAATCCGCCTTATAAATAAACTCGCCAATCAATTTGAGTTCATCATCCCATTCCAGCTCAAAAATAATCAGATTTTCATCTGTCGCATACATTGAATAAGCATCTTTGCCTTTGCCAATTTCAATATAATCGCCATTCAGTAATAATCCTTTATCCAACAGCATGTTTTGCAAATAAGATTGCCTAAGTAATAGCAAAGACTGAAGAAAAGTAGATTTTCCCATGCCATTTAAGCCAGTAAAAATATTTAAGCGTGATGGAGATATTTCCGCTTCTGGAAACGCTTTGAAATTTTGCAAGTAAATATTATTAATCATGATTTTAATGCGTACTTCTTAATTAATTCCTCAATAGTTTTAAACCTCATAGTAACTGCATTTTTATTTGCGGTTGAGGCATAAATGGACTGATGAAATGCTTTATTTCTCAATAAAGGTTTAAATTCTTTAATCAAGTCTTCTTTTGCAGATAACAACTGTTCAATTTCGCTATCACTCAATTTTCCAATTTGCACTGTCCAAATTTCAAACAAAGCCTTATTAAGTTTAATTTTAGTGCGAGTAGCAAGAGATTGACTAAAAATATGTTTTCCAAACAACTCCTTACAGGTTTTCAAAGCTCGCCATAAATTTTGTTCCAGCTTTTCTAAGTCATCATGCTGGTTTAATTTTTCCATAGCATTATCTAGAAATGAACTAAAAGGCGGCTTGTATTCTGTATAAGAAGTCATAGAAAAAGCTAGATAACGTAAAATTAATTCTTGATCTTGCATTCGCTTATCGCTAGTATTGACAAGGCTTTTAAAGCGTTCATCCTCAGATAATCGCTTTAAATACTGAGTTGGTTTACCCTGATTAAGAGCATGGCGTATTTCTTGACGGGTTAAAACTAGTCCCCCCGTATTGATTCGGCTAAAAATGTCATATTTAACTTTTTTTGGAGTTCCTGGTTTAATCAAATAAGTTGTAAGTTGATAACGTGCCATCCTTCTTTTTAAGGATTTTTCCAATTTATCGTAATTTTTACCATTTAAATCGGTTAAGATTTGCAAGTTTTTCAAAACTAGTTTTTTATCAACGACAAATTCCTTAAAAGTCCAAATTCGTTGTAAGCCATCAACTATCAACCATTTATCCTCATTAGAGGCATCAAAATAAAATGCTGGTAAAGGCAAACGTAATAAAATCGACTCAATGAGCCTACTCATAGTCTGTTTATTCCATAAACCACCTTTTCTTTGAAATTCAGTATTTAAATCAATAGCATCATCTTGAATCATCTCAATGATAGTTGACAAACTGTTTTGTTCGGAGACAATATCAATATCTTTAGGATTATAAGGAATCTCGAACTCTCCTAGGATAATACCATCAGTATCATCCTCATCTTCTTCAATCTCGATTAGTTCATTTTCATTCATAGTTTAGTTCTTAAATGTTATTAACTGATGTTACGCACTCTAGTTCCCAAACAAGGGCAACCACAAGGGATTGCCCCTACAATATCGTTAATGTAGAGGTGTAGGGGCAATCCTTTATGGTTGCCCTTGTGTATAAGAGAGTGCGCTCCAGCGTGGGAACGAGTAAAAACCCTTTAAAATCTGCCGACTTTTTTGTCTAACTTTTTGGCTTGCCCATTTTGCGTTGGAGATTTTTTTTAAGATTGGTTCAAGCTCAACTGTTTGTAGTTCTTGATTTGATTCAAGCCATTGGAGTGCTAATCTTGCCCAGTAATCTGAGTATTGTTCTAAACCGCAGATAATGATTTCTCGCCAAGGAAAATTTGAGATGATGGAAATTGGAAGTCCCACTTTTTTTAGAGCTGCTTTCAAATTATTGAAAAATTCTTCATAGTTTTGCTCTAATATAGGTAATAAAGGAATACTATTTTTATCCAATCTGAGCAATTTATCACGCGAATCCGCTACCCAAAAGCCTTCTTCATTCAGTTAAACCTAAATAAAAATTTGTGCCACTGACATCAATAATAGGCAGCCAACGCACTGATTGGTTTTCACCCATGCGGATAATAGTTGAGTAGTACTTTAATAGAGGTGTTGCAAAATCGAAAATTATTACGGTTTCCATTGTCTGAACCTTGATTACAAAGGATTATAAGGATTGTAAGGATTGTTTAATGAATCGGTTCTAATCACCATCCTGTAAATCCTTTTAATCCCTTAAAATCAAGGTTCAGACAATGGGTGCAAATTATTTGGCAACAACTCTAACAGATTTAACACGAGAACTAGCTTCTATAACCCCAGCTACTGGTCCTGAACCCACAAGAGATTTATTCCTTTATTTATCCGTTAATTTTTGGTATTTTTCCAAAACCCTCTCCTTAACCTCCTCCCCAACAATCGGAAAACTCCCCAAAATATGCCTAAACTCATCAAAAGTCAAGCCATACAAA
>JALWSU010000242.1 GCA_026993485.1 Thiotrichaceae bacterium
CTGCCAGGTTTTAAAAACCTGGCAGGTTTGGTTTAAAATTTAAAAACCTGCCAGGTTTTAAAAACCTGGCAGGTTTGGTTTAAAATTTAAAAACCTGACAGGTTTGTCTTAACATTTCAAAGGAGAATTTCAATATGGGAAAAGCCATAATTTTTCGTGTATTAACTACAATAGCTATTGCATTAATAGTTGTTATCTATTTTTCGCCAATCTGGTGGGTATCACTCAAAGCACCTAATTATCCTCCTGAAGCTTTTCCTGATGGGGTACGGATTCATTTTCATATTGATGGAGTTTTTAACGGTTGTAAAAAGCGGAATACTGAAGAAATAGACGAAGAAGATGCCTTAGATTGTGTCCATGAGATGGATACTATTAATCATTATGTAGGAATGTATCCTATTGCCTCTGGCGGGCCGATTGAACGCGCTTTATCACAATTTTTATTTGCATTTTTAATATTGCTATTAGTTACTTTTATGGTATCAGGAGCAAGATTTCAGGCGGCGATATTCACGCTGGGCTGCGGTATTATAGTTGTGTGGGCATATATAACTCTCTTTACGCCCGGTGGAGTTACTATGATGTCAGAAGGCTATCAGCAAGTTTTGCAGCATAGTATGGATATGGATAGGGAAGAGTTCCAAGATTGGAGCGGCTTTCAGGCTTTAAAAGAGAATTTTCGAGATACTTTAGGTATGTATTTCAGGGATAGGGCTAAAATTGAAGCCAAAGTCAAAAATTTAACCACAGCAACTTATGTGGTAATAGGAGTATTGATTACTGCCATGTTCATATTCATTGTAGGACTTCTGTGGAAAAATAAGTGGTTTTATTGGCTGCTAATTATTATTCCGATGTTATTACCAGTATTTTTTATCGCTGAATATGCTGGTTGGTTATGGTGGTTTGGGCATAATTTAAATGAAATGGGGGCTTTTACACTGAAACCGTTTATGCCGACTGTGTTTGGTGAAGGCAAAGTAGCCCAATTTTCTACATTTTCTTATCCTCATTATGGATTTGGTTTGATGATGCTATCTTCTTTGCTACTCCTTGTAGCAGCTTTGATTCGTCGTAAACAACTGAGATCCAATGAATAGGCGACAAAAACAGCGTTTAATTATACGTTCGGCTTTTTTTATCCTGTTTATAATCGCCCCGCCCTTAGATATTTTTCGTTTGGATTTAACGCTGAACCATTTTATATTCTTTGGAGAACCTTGGACTTTGGGCATGGAAGCCTTGCAGCGTGGCGAAATCAGCCCATTGCAGGCAGCAATTAATATCATTTTGCGTGGTTTTCTGCCTTTAGTATTAGTGTTTGGTATTGGCGCATGGGTTTCTTGGCGTTGGGGGCGGCTCTATTGTGGCTGGCTATGTCCGCATTTTTCGGTGGTTGAAATGATTAACTCATTAATGCGCCGTGCCTCTGGTAAACCCAGTCTCTGGGAAAAACAGCCCTTACCTGAACAACAATCAGATGGTACAGTAATCAAACCACAACCGCATTGGTGGTGGCTAACAGCTATTGCGATTATTGGAATGTCGTTCATCTGGGCATTGGTTTTACTCACCTATTTGCTACCACCAGCAGAAATATATAGTAATCTCTGGCATGGAACATTAACCCGAAATCAAAGTATCTTTCTCACCGCCGCCACGATAATCTTCTGCATAGAATTTACCTTAGCACGCCATTTTTTCTGTAATTATGGTTGCGCTATAGGAGTTGCCCAAAGTTTAATATGGATGGGCAATAAACATGCAATGGTAGTAGGTTTTAATCGCTCACGAGTAGCAGAATGTGTAAATTGCGACAGTTCCTGCGAACATGCCTGCCCAATGCGCCTAAAACCACGCAGTATCAAACGTCAAATGTTCACTTGTACCCAATGTATGCAGTGCATACAAGCATGTGAACGAGTTTCAAAGCCAAATTCACTGCTATCAATGGTTGAAAATGAATGTGCGCTGGATGTCTCAAAGCGGGATTTTGGGAAACATCCTGAAATTCCAAGTGATTGTTTTAAGAATAGAAGCTAAATAGGGTGAGTAAGGGCTTTCTCATTGCCCTTTTGCTATAAATTATTTAACTTCTTGGAGTCTAAGGCTTCAGCTTTGGACTCCAAGTTAGTTATAAACTGAAACATTTTGTTTTTATTAGCAAACATAAAACACTTCTGCTGTCATAGCGTAAGTCCTAAATTTATTCGGTTCCCTTACTTGCATAAATAAACAAGCAAGTTCCTAAATTTCTTAGGTTAATTTACTATCGTACCCACCTCCCCTTGGAGTCCAAAGCTTTAGCTTTGGCACGAGCTAGCTACTGAATATACTAACGTTTTTGAGTGTTTAAACAAGTGTAGCGCTCTCACTTATATATACATAACTATTTAAGTAATTGATTTAATTGATATATATATTTTAATCCTGTCATTTCGACGACGACAGGATAAATCTTAATCAAATCAAAGATTTCTCAAGATTTATTCTTTCGTAGCAACGAAACGAAGTAAGCGAAGCTAAGTAAGCGAAGCTAAACCGAAATGACAAATTTTGACTGATAAGAGATTGCGCTCCCTCCAGCGTGGGAGTGTATACATTGACGCTCCAGCGTCGAGTCATCCGCAACGCATAGGCTTAGGAACGAGAAAAACGAGAAATTATTTTTTTACATGTGGCTTTATTTATAATGATTTTACAAATATTTGCCAAAGCACCAGAAGAGGGGAAAGTTAAAACTCGCCTAATTCCAAAATTAGGTGAAAAAGTTGCAACAGAGGTGCATAAGCAATTAGTTAAACATTGCTTACAACAATTTAGTGGATTATTTACTATACAATTATGGTGTGCGCCGAGTCTGTCTCACCCATTTTTTCAGGCTTGCCAGACGGAGTTCGATATTAGTTTGCATAATCAACAAGGTGCGGATTTGGGCGAGCGTATGGCTTATGCTTTAAATAGTTCTAGCCCAGCAGTATTAATCGGTACTGATTGTCCAAGTTTGAAGCCGCAAATTATTCATGATGCTTTTTCCGCTTTACAAGATAATCAAGTTGTTTTGGCTCCTGCTGAAGATGGCGGTTATGTTTTAATTGGTATGCAGCAAGTGCAACCAATTTTATTTACTAATATACCTTGGGGAACGTCACAAGTGTTGACAAAAACGCGGGAACGTTTACATAATTTGGGGCTGCGCTGGAAAGAATTACCAACTCAATGGGATGTTGATTATCCTGAAGATGTTGAACGTTGGAATAATTGGAATCAGGAGAAATTTAATTGAATTTAGAACCAGAAACTTGGCGGGTTTTCCAAATTATGGCGGAATTTGTTGAAGGCTTTGAAGAACTATCGAATATAAAACCTTCGGTAACTATATTTGGCTCGGCTCGCTTTAAACCTGAACATCCTTATTATCAGTTAGCTGAACAAATTGCTTTTGAGTTGTCGAATGCTGGTTTTTCTATTGTTACAGGTGGGGGGCCAGGGATTATGGAAGCGGCAAATAAAGGCGGTTTTGATGGCAGTTCACAAAGTATTGGTGTCTCGCTTCCACATGAACAAAAGTTGAATCCATATCAAGATATTTCTTTGAATTTTAAGCATTTCTTTGTTAGAAAAGTGATGTTAGTTAAATATGCTTCGGCTTATGTTATACTCCCTGGCGGATTTGGTACTTTAGATGAACTTTCAGAAGTATTAACTTTAGTACAAAATAATAAAGGGCAACAAGTGCCGATTATTTTTGTACAAAAAAGCTTTTGGGATGGTTTATTGAATTGGTTTAAAAATACATTGGTTGAGAATAAAACCATTAATCCCGAAGATTTAAACCTTATCACGGTTGTTGATACTGCTAAAGAAGTTGTGGATACAATCTTTGATTGTAATTATTTCGAGAGCTGCCATTAGGGGGAATTATGGAAGACTCTGCTTTTGCTGAATTACTAGATACGATTAGTCAACAGATTTCTTTTCAAGAGAAACAATCTGTTGTAGAAACCGCAGCGAATGAAAATAGCTTTTCTTGTGATCAAGTAGTGCAACTACTTAAGCAATATAACCTTAGTAAGGAGAAGTTAAGCTTATTAGAAGTGCTCCGCCCGAAAATTTTAGATCAGGGGAACACTTTTAAAATTTTAGATGGGTTGCAATTTGCAAAGGATAAGCAAAAAGCCTTTAAGATACTTAAACAACCAGAATATTTAGAAATGGCTTTAAAGAGTGAATTGGCAAATCCTGAAAAAGAGCTTCCTCCAGAAATCGAAGATTCAGCCTTTTCAAAACTTTTGACTAGTTTATATGAGAATCACTTGCCAAAGGCTAAATTTCCTATTATAGAAATGGCTGCTTATCGCAATTCGTTTAGTTGTGCGAAAATTGTAAAAATACTGGAGTCATTTCTGTTTTCTCGACATAAATTGAGAGCGTTACAAATTCTTCGCTATCGTATTAATGATCGAGAAAATGATTTTTTTATCTTAAGTGTGTTTAAGCGTAGTTTAGATAAAAAAAGAGCTAGTCAGTTGTTAAAATTCTCGAAATAAAGACAGATGTAGGGGCATTCCTTTGTGGTTGCCCTTATAAGAGAGTGAGATAAACCTGTCAGGTTTTGGAAACCTGACAGGTTTAATCTCACATTTGTTGATGTTGAACCGTGCCACCACAATTACGGTAACATTGAAAATATTCGCTTTTGCAATTGGCATCGAACTCACAAACTGGGCGATTAGTACAAGGTGTACGTTCTTGGCAATAACGTTTTGCTTCACGCTCACATTTAACTATTTGCGTTTCAGCTTGTTGTTCACATTGTAATTTTTTGGTTTTACATTGTGCAATGCAGGCTTGTCCTTCTGGTGTTGAGGGAGGTGTTAAGTAATACTTAGATGTTGGTCCGCAAGCGACTAGAAAGTAACTGCTAATAATGAGTAGTAGTAAGCCATTCAGTTTTTTATAAGTCATAATTTTATTCCTGATTTTATAAGCTTCAATTCGCCTCGCTGCTCAGGCTCTAGGCTAAAAGTAAAATTCAGCTAAAGTTGACTAGCACTTTACCATTCTAGCCTTTGGATTCAGTAAACAGTCGGCTTTAGCCGACTTTAGCTTTTAGCTTAGGGCTTTGGCCTTAGGCGGATTGAAGCAGGGAACATCATTTTATAATTCACGATTATAAATTTCTTGATTTAAAGCACCTTCGCTTTTAGCAATAATTACTGTCCCTGCGGCGTCGCCAGTCACATTCACTGCGGTTCGCATCATGTCTAATAAACGATCGACGCCAATAATTAAAGCTATACC
>JALWSU010000243.1 GCA_026993485.1 Thiotrichaceae bacterium
TTTTATACAAACGGGTATATAAGAGAGTGCGCTGGAGCGTGGGAACGAGAAAAAAAAACCGGTTTTGATTTTGTGGTTTTAGTGTTTAATGCTAACTGCGAAATTTTACCAAATATTCCTGAAGCTCACGATTTTCTTCGTCATCTGGCTTGAGTTCCAAAGCCCAATCCAAATATTTCTTTGCTTTATCATATTCTCGTAATTCAATTTGCAAAAGTGCTAAGGTATGTAATGCCCTCGCCTTTGCTCCGTCGCTAACAAAAGCATTCACGCCAGCTTTCAAAATTTCTATAGCTAGCTCCAAGTCTCCACGTTCTAACGCTGCTCTTGAAATTTGAAAGTAATCGCTAACACCTCCGCGACAATATTGCAAGGCTTCTTTAGCAGCTTCGCTAATTTCCTCAAATTGGTAAGTATCTAAACGAAACCCGTATTCTATTTTAGGTTCAACAGGAACTCTTTCACTTTTTCTACGATCTAAGGACAAACCAGGATCTGATTTGCCCAGCAACACCGTGTGAACCTGATCTGCATCTTCTTTAAATTTCTCCTGAAGTTCAGAATCATCATGAAGATGGGATGATGTTAATAATTCTCGTTTTTCCTCACTGAGAGATGATATTTCTTCTTGGCTAAGCCTTAATGGATTGATAACATGAATCGCCCAACGCATGAAAAGCTCAGCCAAATGATATTCACCAAGTTCACGACAACACTCACCTATATGAAACCAATCTCCAGCTTTATCACCTGCATGACAAATATTTGCATAGACATAACAATCAAATGCCCTTACCCACTGCTGACGTTGTTTGTAATTAACAGCATCTAGTTCTTTGCTCCAGGCTATATCCTCTTCATATGTATCCAAAAAAATGGTTTGATTTTTCTCAAAAGCCTGTAGCAACCCCAGTTCTGCAACTTTTGAATATGGTATAAGACCTTTATAGTTTAGTGCTTCTCTTAAAGCAATGAACTCAAGCTCTTTTTCCCCACATGCTGAAAAACAACGGGAAAGATATAACCAAGCTAAGGGGAAAATCTTTGATTGATTTGTCTGCTCTTCTGTTAGGATAAGGGCTGAGCAAAGAAATGGAATAGCTTCAAGATATGATTTTTGGTTCATCAATTTACAAGCTTGTTTCCATTTTGAGGCAAATTCTTGACTCTTATCCTTTTCAGCTTCGTTATCTTCTTCAGATTGAGAAACCAAACTCTCACCCCAGTCCCTAAAATCAAGAAGTATTTCTCCTGCGGTTTCAGGATCAATTTCATCAAATAGTTTGCAATTCTGTATTCCCCCAGCATACTTGCGATTAATCTTACAAGGAAAAAAGCAGCAATAGATACATTCACTACGACCAGTATATTTATCATCTGTATCAATAATAATTCCATCATGACTCTTAGTGATAGTCAGAGATTTAGTATAAGGTATATCTTCTTCATCAATATTTTCACCAAGATTTTCTAATGCTGTTACTGTCGCATGTTGTGGACAAAAATGGTAATGTTTGGTTAGAACTTCGTAAAGCAATTCAATAAATCCAGTATTAGCTGAAAGTCCCATGAATTTAACTAGATAATAGCGAGCATTCTCAGAAGCCTTTGACGGATGATATGAATCTGAGCCTAAAAGTAGTTCCTTAAAATAAGCTTCATTGTCTGCTCTTTTGCTTATCAGATACAAAGAAGCCGCCGCTACAAGCATCCCATTATCTGATTGAAAAATACCATCTAATATTGCATGATTGGGAATTTCATCTGTGTCTTGAGCTACCAAGCATATCAATGCTTTAGCTTGTTCAATAATATCAGTGGCATTATTAAGTTGTATCGGTTCTTTGTTGACTTGTTTGACATCAGCTATAAAGCGGCGATATTCTTCTTTAGTATCAATATTTTGACATCGATCCAAAAAACTTTCTAAGTTAGTCATAGTTAGATTTCTTATCTTATAAGGAACGGGTTTTATGTTTTTCAATTAACCAAGGAATAAAAAAAGGCGAGGTTTTGATTTGCTCTGGAATGGCGACAGAAGGCGGCACAAAGGAAACCATAGAACTAAGAGAGCTTCCTGAAAAAGCTGCTGCAATATAAGGGGCAACAGGAACCCCGGCACTATATAGTGCTAGAGCAACAGCTCCCCCTGATAAGCCTCTAATAGCATGTTTTTTGTATTCTTTATTAGCTTTTTGATATTCGTTTTCAAGACTCAAAATACCCTCATCAACCGCCAAAAGTGCCTTTCTGAGTTCATTTGTTTCATTGTCAGGATGAAGTTTATTCCCCATAGTTCCTCGAAAGTGTTTTTGGAATTCTTTATAGTCTTCAGGGTAAAGAACTTCAATTATTTCCATAATCTTTTCTAGGGGTAAATTCACACCTTCAGGGGATTGAAATACGATCATCCCCTCTCGTTTAAATATCTTATTATCCGCCGATAGAAATGATTGCCGAATAATAGAATCGCGTAAATCTACTTTCACAGTACCAAGTTTTTTAACATCGAAAATAGTCTCCTGTTGAGCTTTGTCTCCTGTTTTTATTTCAGACAATTTTTCTGGCACAATACTCATTTTGCCCAATTCTATAAGAGAACGGTGCTGGAGTAATAGATGTATCGCTCGCTTATCAAGGCTGATTTCTTGGAGAAGTTGATTTTTTATAATTGGATCCAGACATATAAGCGAATGGTCTGAGTACATTGCGGTTTTTCTATGCAAAATATCTAATGAGTAGCCTTGAAACAATACATTTTTTAGAATACCGCTTGTGAACCTAGTATTAACATGATCCTGTTCCAACAATTCTTTTCCAGAACCACCAACAGCAGTAATTTTGGAAAGAATTTCCTCGTTAAGATAACTTTGTGTATCAGGTGCCAAATTTTGATAATCATCGATTGAATGGATATTTAATTCATCAAAACGAATATACACATCTTTTTGAAAGTCTTTGAGTTTCTTGAGGCTGTATTCTTCTTCAAATTCATCTTCATCTATGTCAAATGTAACCTTATCCCAATAATCATCAAAATTGTATTCTTTTATTCCTCTTTTTTCGCACAAGCCTTTCCAGGTTAAGGGTTCAGCTTCTATATTTTCGCAAATTCTCGGCACCCAGCCTATGCCTGGATATTTTTTTTCATATAATTCCAATTTGTGGCGTGCTATTCGCATAGAGGCATAAAATGACTCTTTGTCGTGAGCAAAGGCTTGAAGAAAATGTTTTAAAAATGAAATAGCTACTTCATTTGGTATGGGTTCCTGCATAAAAATAATTTGGGGTAAGCCTAAATCTGCTAATTGGTAAGCAAGTCCCAAGCCATCGCAAGAATTAAAAATAGCTAATTGTAACCCACGTTCTTGAATCAGGCTACGAAATGTCTTAGTAAAGTCATTAATTGTGACGAATTTTTCATCATCATTATTAAGATTATTGATTTGAAATTTAGCAATTTGTCCATTTTTATCACTTGAACTATGCCCAGCAAAGCAGAAAATATCACAACCTTGTTTATCCCAAAGAGCATCAAACAATTCCTTCAATGTCGGCTGTTGTAAAACCTGAATTTCTGCTCCTAAAATCTCTAATTTGTTAAATTCTTCAATCTCATCAAGTTTTAAATTATTATGACTACCACCTAATACCACCAAAATACGGATTTTTTCCCGTAGTGGAGATTTTGTTTCAATTTCATGCAAATTTGCAGTATGGATTATAGATGATTCAATCAAAGTGTAGTTTTCAAAAATTGATTTCCAAGCAAACCAAGGTATTTGCCGTAAAATCTGATTTTCAGTTCCAATACGTAGCCTAATTTCCTTATTACTTTTTAGATGCTGGTAGAGACAACGAATTACTTGCCTATTTTCCACAGAATTGAGCCAATTATCAAAACTTGTTTGAACTTCTTCCTTTGATTCAGTACCAGAAAAAGTTCTAGGCTTCTCATTATTAATTGGTTCAAGTTTTCGAGTGTCTAATCCCAACCGATTATAAAAAGAGTTCTTCCAATCTTCAAATAAGTTAGGAATTTCCGAATTAGCTGGAAGTTTCCCAGTTTCATGAATATTTTTCTTACCATCTTCGCTAATCTTTAAATTAGCATGAAAACCTGTTTCAAAATCTCCGAACAAAATTAAGTCAACACATTGGCTCATAATTATCTTAATTATCTTAATTCCTTGTTAAATAATGGATTAAATTTCAAAATGTTCTAGAGTTTCAATACCATGTAAAGCCAGTTTCACTTTGAACTCATCTCCAATTTCAGCTCTAAATGGATCAAATTTAACTGAATCAATTTGATTTACTATCGTTTGTTGATAGTTGTCACTTATTAGCTGTGATGATTCATCAAGCACCATAATTTGTAATCCAATTGGTAAAAGCTCCTCTTCTAACCGTTCAATGCGGATGGTAATTGTCATTGTCTTTTTTTCCTGTTCTAGTATGTAAATTATTCGCAGAAAGAACATTTGGAAATTTAACCCAATTAGCTTTTGGATATCTTGCTTGTCGATGTTATTTGTTGTGGCTTCTTTTAAAAAACGATTTTGTGACGGTGGCGTGTTAAACCAACTCTTTGTTATGTACTCCTTTGTTGAGAGGCATATTTTTGCCCCTGGGATAATCTCTGCCGCACAATCGAAAATTTTTTTAATTTGTTTCTTTGTTATTCCTCTGGCTTGTATCTCTATCAATTCAGTCGTCATTGGAGTAGTGGGTTCAATATAATTACAATCAATCTCGCTCTTTGTTGCTAATTGACTCGGATCACCTAATAATTCTAAGGCTTTTACTTTGTAACATATAGCCATATTACGCCATTTGCGTATATTTTCTTTATGGTTATTCTTTTGATAACAATTATCGAATCCATAGGCTTTTAATTCAAACATCTGTGCAGTAAGCCACCAGATTTGGTACGACGATTCTTGGCGGCTGGTATCATCTAATTGGTGAAAATCATTCAGTAATTTTTCGGTTTTGGATAGACACTTCAAAAGAATATTGTTTTGCTTGACATTGGTTTCTTGGTTACTATTTTTCACGATTTCTTTAAAAATTTCGTGCAATTTACTCAACTCAGATTCTAAATCTGGCAACTTTATATCTAAAGTTTGGTTTTCTACAACTCTAGGGTGTAGACTTAAGATTGTGATTCTATAATTTAAATACTTAATTATTTCCAAACAATTCTCAAAGAGCTTGTATGTTTTTTCAACAGACGCATTTTTTTTCCAATTGCGGATAGTGTTTTTATCCGTTCCTAAATACAGAGCAAGTTCAGT
>JALWSU010000244.1 GCA_026993485.1 Thiotrichaceae bacterium
TTTGAAACGCTGGTTCCATGTGGCTGCTGATTTAATTTCCACTCCGATCAACTGGTTGGCAGATTTATGTAACAAATCAATTTCATTACCATGGCTATCACGAAAAAAGTAAAGATTAGGTGTCAATCCCTGGTTGTAGCGAGCCTTGAGGGCTTCCAATACCACTAGATTCTCAAACAAATTGCCAACCAGTGGATCCCGTGTCACCTGTCGGGCTTTTTCAATATCTAGCAAATAGGCTAACAGTCCCGTATCGGTAAAATAGTATTTAGGCGATTTGATGACACGCTTGCCGAAGTTCTCGAAATAAGGTGTCAGTTTGAATACCACAAAAGAGGCTTCCAATATCGAAAGCCATTGTTTTATAGTTTTGGCATCAACACCGACATCATTTGCCAGTGATTGGTAATTGATAACTTGCCCCGTTCGCCCTGCAAGTAGTTTGATAAATTTTTCAAACAGGCTGGCATCCTTGATGCGGATCAATTGGCGCACATCCCGTTCGACGTAAGTTTGATAATAATTGGCATAAGCTCTATGTGGACGTTGTTGCTGGTCGTAGATACGCGGCAGGAAGCCATGATGGATATAATCCTCAAAGGATTTAAAATGAATTCCAGCAGCATCTAGTTCGGCAATCGACAATGGCAGAAGATGCAACAAAGCTGTGCGTCCAGCCAGCGATTGGGTAATTGCCGCCCGCAATTCTAGTTGATGAGAGCCAGTCAATACAAATTGTCCATTGTTTGCCTCTTGGTCAACAATGCCCTGCAAATAACTCAATAGGTGGGGCGTGCGTTGAATCTCGTCGAAAATGACTTTTCTAGTATGTTGTTTCAAAAATGCCTTGGGGTCGTCAATTGCAATCTGACGAATTTCAGGATTCTCCAAACTAACATAATCATAATCAGGCAAAGCCGCACGTACCAAAGTCGTCTTGCCTGCCTGTCTTGGGCCGATTACTGTAATAATCGGATATTCATTTAACTGCGTCAACAGTTCGGTGGTGATAATTCGTGGAATCATAGTTAATATAATAATTTGTGTAAATTATGATTTCAAGTCTTGATTTACACAAAAGTGTCATCGCACCGCTTAGGACTTAAGCTAAACCTCCGAGGTTTTGAAAACCTCGGGGGTTTTTGCCTTATCCATTAATTGTCTGAACTGTGATTTATTTGATTAATGGATTAACTATGATAAAAAAACCATCAAAATCAGGGCAATCATATAAATCAAACCAATCACAGTTCAGACAAGATCGCTTAGTTTCTCACCAAGTCATATTAACTACTAAGCCCATAAAAATATATAGCTATCACCAAGTTAAAATTGGTAGATTTGATGCTGTTTATTGATTAGCTACAATGGCTTAAAAAAATGGTGAGCAATAATCATGGTAAACTAATAAAGATTCTCTTTTAATTTTAAAAGGAAACTATAGATGCTAACTTACGATGTTCTAATTATTGGTTCTGGTGGTGCAGGATTATATGCTGCGCTTAAATCTAGGATGGAAGAAGATTTACAGGTTGCAGTTCTTACCAAAGTTTATCCGACTCGCTCTCATACAAGTGCAGCTCAGGGCGGAGTAAATGCAGCTTTAGCTAATAAGGATAAAACTGATACTTGGGAACAGCATTGGTTTGATACAGTCAAAGGCTCGGATTATTTGGCTGATCAAGATGCTGTTGAAATGATGTGCCGAGAAGCTCCAGAAGTCATACGCGAACTGGAACATTGGGGTTGTCCTTTTGATCGTACTAAGGAGGGTAAAATCGCTCAACGTCCATTTGGGGGAGCATCTAAGCCTCGTGCTTGCTATGCTGCTGATAAAATTGGGCATGTAATGTTGCATACGCTTTATGAACAAGGTTTGCGTCATGGTGTTAATTATTTTAATGAGTGGTTTACTCTGTCTTTATTACATGATGGGCAGCGTTGTTTGGGAGTGAATGCTTTAGATATTCGTACTGGTAAACTTCATACTATTCAAGCGAAAGCGGTGATTTTAGCAACTGGTGGTTATGGACGTATTTATTGGAAACGTACTTCAAATGCTTATGGAAATACTGGCGATGGTGCGGCTATTGCTTATCGTGCGGGTTTGCCCTTAAAAGATATGGAGTTTGTGCAATTTCATCCAACTGGTTTGCGGCGTACTGGGATTCTAATGACAGAAGGTGCGCGAGGCGAGGGCGGTTATTTACTCAATGCTTTGGGTGAACGCTTTATGAGCCGCTATGCGCCTGAAAAGATGGAATTAGGACCGCGTGATCTGGTTTCGCGTGCTATTGAAACTGAAGTCCGTGAAGGTAGAGGCGGTGCTGATGGTGAAGTTTTCCTTGATTTAACCCATTTAGGCAAAGAGCGGATTTTAAATCGCTTGCCACAAATTAGAGAATTATGTATTGGCTTTGAAGGAGTCGATCCTCTCGAAGAACCCGTGCCAATTAAACCTACTGCTCATTATTCAATGGGTGGTATCCATACTGATATTAATGGCTTAAGCCCGATTGAAGGGATTTATGCTGCTGGCGAGGCTGGTTGTGTTTCCGTACACGGAGCTAACCGATTAGGTGGTAATTCCTTATTAGATATTCTGATTTTTGGACGTAGGGCAGGCAATCATGCTTTAGCTTATGCACGCAACATTGATTTGCCAAAAATGCCCAAAAATGCGCTAGAAGCTGATGAAAATCGTATTAAAGCCCTGATGGAAAATGACGGTAAAGAAAAAATCGCTGATATTCGTCGAGATATGGGCAATTTGATGGCAAATAAGGCTGGAATTTATCGCAACGCAACTGATTTAACCAAAGCTCTAGAAGGTTTAACCATACTAAAACAACGTTATAAAAATGTTCAAGTTGCTGATAAACAAAAAATCTTCAATACAGATTTAGTAGCCGTATTAGAATTAGGCAATATGCTAGAACTAGCAGAAATTGTTACTAAAGGTGCATTAGAACGTACCGAATGCCGAGGCGCACATTATCGGGAAGATTTTCCGGAACGCGATGATAAAAATTGGCTCAAACATACAATAGCGACAAAAGGCACTGATGGCGAGCCAGTTCTGAGTTTTGAGGATGTTACCATTACTAAGTTTCAGCCTGAAACTAGAGTTTATTGATTTTACTGGTGTTACGCCCCATAAGTACTTCGTTTGGAGTGCAAGCTTACTTAGTTCCTTGAGAATAACTACATAACTAATGTTACGCACCTAGATTCAATTCGCCTCGCGGCTTGAGCAGCGAGGCTAAAAGCTAAAGTCGGCTAAAGCCGACTGTTGAACTGGGGTTTGATCTTTTTTAAAAGTAATCTGTGTAGTTATTCGCTAGTTACTCACCCTACTTAGTTGAATCGGATTGTTTTGATAAGTATTCTTCAATTAGTTTCTTGGCTTTTAGGAGTTCATTTTTGGGTATATCCCTTAAACGATCCTCTGTGAGTATATCCCTAAAACGTTCTTCGGTACTTAGTAAATGCAAATGGTTTTTGATGTAATCTCTTTCAAAATCGTTCCAAGTGTAAGACATACTAATTTTCTCCATTTTATATAGTTCGTACAAGCTATTAAGCACACTTTGTTGTTTATCATAATGCCACTTGTAGTGTTTGTTACCATAAACAAATTTATCCGCTTTGCCACTGAATAGTTGCCATAAGGCATTTTCTGGAGATTTTGGGATTCGACTTCCAATTCTACTGAAAATTCTGAATCAGTAAAAAAATCAGTTAATGTTAATCCAAACAAGCGATGCCAATTAATAAAGGTTGAGCTTTCCATTATAATCCTTGTTGGTAACTACTCAGGGCAACCACAAGGGATTGCCCCTACAAACAATGATGTAGGGGCAATCGGTTGCCCTTGTGTATAAGTGAGTGCGCGCCAGCGTGGTGACGGCGTTACTACGCTGGTGCGTGGAACAAGAAAAAAGTAATCTGTGTAGTTATTCGCTAGTTACTCACCCTACTTAGTAGTTGAATCGGATTGTTTTGATAAGTATTCTTCAATTAGTTTCTTGGCTTTTAGGAGTTCATTTTTGGGTATATCCCTTAAACGATCCTCTGTGGGGATGCCTCTCAAACGTTCTTCGGGACTTAGTAAATGCAAATGGTTTTTGATGTAATCTCTTTCAAAATCGTTCCAAGTGTAAGACATATTAATTTTCTCCATTTTATATAGTTCGTACAAGCTATTAAGCACACTTTGTTGTTTATCATAATGCCACTTGTAGTGTTTGTTACCATAAACAAATTTATCCGCTTTGCCACTGAATAGTTGCCATAAGGCATTTTCTGGAGATTTTGGGATTCGACTTAAAACAATTAGTTGTATCGTATTAATATCCAAGAGAATTTCATATACACCTGTTTTAAGTTCCACAATTTTCAGTTTATTGTTCAAGTTGTGTGGATAGCGTGTACTGATAGCGTAAAGTTTAAAATTGGATACTGGCAATAATTTTTCCAGAGATGGACTGATTTGTTTACGAAAATTTACATAATGTCCAATTAATTCCGCAAGTGCCCATTCATTCAATGGCTCTCGTAATGATTTGTAGGTTAATAAATTATAATTGGCTAGATTCTCTAAGCCATCAGGTAATTTTTCCAGATGTTTACCTTTAGTTTTTTTGATAATCACTACATCTAGGAACTGTTTCTTAACTGTTAATTCTTTTTCCAATTCTACTGAAAATTCTGAATCAGTAAAAAAATCAGTTAATGTTAATCCAAACAAGCGATGCCAATTAATAAAGGTTGAGCTTTCCATTATAATCCTTGTTGGTAACTACTCAGGGCAACCACAAGGGATTGCCCCTACAAACAATGATGTAGGGGCAATCGGTTGCCCTTGTGTATAAGTGAGTGCGCGCCAGCGTGGTGACGGCGTTACTACGCTGGTGCGTGGAACAAGAAAAAAGTAATCTGTGTAGTTATTCGCTAGTTACTCACCCTACTTAGTAGTTGAATCGGATTGTTTTGATAAGTATTCTTCAATTAGTTTCTTGGCTTTTAGGAGTTCATTTTTGGGTATATCCCTTAAACGATCCTCTGTGGGGATGCCTCTCAAACGTTCTTCGGGACTTAGTAAATGCAAATGGTTTTTGATGTAATCTCTTTCAAAATCGTTCCAAGTGTAAGACATATTAATTTTCTCCATTTTATATAGTTCGTACAAGCTATTAAGCACACTTTGTTGTTTATCATAATGCCACTTGTAGTGTTTGTTACCATAAACAAATTTATCCGCTTTGCCACTGAATAGTTGCCATAA